>CALDOC010000097.1 GCA_937914675.1 uncultured Sulfurimonas sp. | reverse complement strand
TTTCCGGCTCCCGCGATTCCAAGAACCACGCCTTGGAGTTTTGGCGGATACCATTGACCGGCTTGTGGAAGCGCCACCGCGAAAGAGGCTCCGGCGAAACCAAGACCAAGCGCGACTATGAGAAGAGCGTTGTACGTAATGCCGTCACCCATAAAAAAAGCGGTCAAAAGCGCCGCGATAACGACGCTTTGCGCCATAAGCGCCGTGACTTTGGCTCCAAGTTTGTCAACGCCGAATCCAAGCAGAATTCTCAAAAGCGCGCCTGAAAGTATCGGAAGCGAAAGCAGGGTGGCTTTTTCTCCCGCGCTCATGATATGTCCGCCAAGAGCCAACGCTTCGGCTATTTCAGTAGAGAGTGGACCGAGCATCGTCCAAACCATAAAACTCATGTCGAAGTATAAAAAAGCCATGAACAGCGTCGGCGCGTGTCCTTGTCCTTTTAAGTCTTTAAATCCCGCCATATTATTTTCCTTTAAATTAATAAACTTAATTTTTCATTAAGTAAATATTAGATTTAAAATTATACTTTTAAAAAACTCCTTGTTAATCCTGTTATTGTATAAAAATCATACAGCAAAAGCTTAACATTACATTAATGTGGCTGCGCTTTCCAAGATTTATAATGGAATCCAATTTGCTTTAATCACTCTAGAGGGGAGGGACACCCTACTATCCAAGGCTAATCATGGATTGGAGTAAACGCCTAAAGAAAGGTATTCCGATGAAAATTTTATCTCACGATATAAATATAAAGTAGCGGAGTCTTTTTAAAAGAAGATGGAGGCGTCGGCGTCGTCGCGCAAATAGACTTGGCTTCGCAAAGCAGAGAAGAGCCTTTGGCGGAGCTTTTGCAGGCTTAGGCGAGTAGAAGTCTATCGGGAGTCGAGCGGCGAAAGCTCAAAGGGGAGATGAGCTCGCCAAATCGCGTAGAATTACTTCAACGTCGCTATGTATTTCGCCAAGCTGTCGAGTTCGGCGTCCGAGAGTCTCGCCACTTGGCCTTTCATGAGACCTTTCATCGCTCCGCCGTATGTTCCATCTTTGTAACCGTGAAGCGCCGTTTTTACGCCATCCTCACCCATTGAGGCGATCACCTTGGATTTGCCCATCGCCTTTCTCTCTCCATGAACGCCATGACATCCCGCGCATTTTTTGTACAAATCGGCGCTCGCCATCGCGGAACTTGAAGCTAAAATAGCCCCTACTAAAACTAAACCTTTTATCATTGTGTTTGTAGTTTTCATCTGAAACTCCTTTTTGTTGTTTGATAGTCGTAGTGTAACGACTAATCGTGGAGCGATCGTGAAGTCATTTCAATTTTCCAAAGACTTTGTAAGTTTCGTAGTAAACGTTCAGCGCTTTTTTAAGGTCGCCATTTGAGAGTTCGCTCTTTTGCTTCACCCCGAAACGGTTTATAAAGGATTCACCCATGACGCTCTTTTGTTTGTCGGGTTTTCGCAAGTACTCTAGCATCGCTCTTTTGACGTCCTTTTCACTGCTGTAGTTTAAAAGGTAACGGTAGAAATATTTGTCGATGCTCACGGGGAGTTTTTCATGACAACTCACGCAATTCGTTTGGTAGACGTCCGCGTGGAGAGAAAAGGCAACTAGAAGTAAAAACAATGCTCTCACCATGACACGCTCACCTTCGTCCACTCTTTCTCTCGCGAATCTATTTTTATCTTCAAGTCATACTCTTTGGCGATGCTCGAGACGATGTTCAGCCCCAAACCAAAACCACCGCTTGAATTGTTGAAACGTGAATAACGCTCTTGCATTTTGGAGATGTGCTCTTTGGCTATGCCCACGCCGGTGTCCTCCACGCTCATGACGTTGTTTTGCAAAGTGATTTTTATGGAACCTTTGAGTTTGTTGTATTTTATCGCGTTGGAAATCAGGTTGTCTAAAAGTTTTGAGAACTTCGCCTTGTCCATGAGCAGCGTCGGCGAGTCTATGATCTCTTTGCTCAAGCTCACTTTTTTCGCGTCCGCCAAAGATTTAAAGTAGTCCATTCTCTCCTCTATGACGCGCGCCACGTCAAGCTCCTCGTCTTTCGTCACGATTTTGTTGCCCAAAGTGAGGTAGGTTAAATCTTGATAAATGTTTGAGATGGTTTTTGCCCCTATGTCTATGCGATTTATCTTTTTGAGCGTTTTTTCATCTAGCATGGATTTGTCTATCATCTCAATGTTTGCCACGATGGTGCTCACGGGAGTGTTTAGCTCATGCGTCGTGTCTTTTATGAACCTGTCGAGCAGCGCGAGAGCGTCGCGCATGGGTTTCAAAAACAAGCGCAACAAGGCGTAGCCAATGACGAACATGAACACAAACGCGAGAACGTTAAAGGCGATGAGCTCTTTTCGCGTTTGTTTCAACCAAACTCCATCATCTTTTACCTTTACGACAACGTACTTGGCTCCAAGATAATAAGACTCGGCGATGCTTACCAACGTGACGTAGGCGTCTTCAAGATATAAAATTTTGTCGACTCGAAGCGTCGTGGGCGCCGAACTGAAAATCAGCTTTTTGTCACTGTCAAAGATGGCGGACTCATACTCCTCATGCCTTGGGTAGAGTTGCGTCTTGTCAAAGTTGACGTGCAAGAATTTCAACTCTTGAAGCAGTTGTTTTGAGTAAGTTTCCAAGGTGGACTTTTTCTCTTGAAGCATCAACTCTCTTTGGGCGCTAAAGTACATGTAGGAGAAGCCTCCGATGATGATGATGGAAAGAAGAGCGAACAGCGACGCAAAACGAAAAAGCGTCTGCTTCTCACTACTCGCTAAATCTGTAACCCTGTTTTTTGACGCTGACAATTTTATCTTTTCCTATGATTTTTCTCAAGTTTTTGACGTAAGTCCGTAAAGCGCTCTCGCTCGGCGTCTCTTCATACTCCCACAACGTTTCGTAAATGACCTCATGCGTTATCACTTCACCTTTGCGCTGCAAAAAAAGTTTTAAAAGCAGCGCCTCTTTCGCGCTCAAGGCGACTTCTTCTCCATGCGAAAACAAGAGATTTGATTCTGAATCATACTCCACATCTTCATTTAGCTCTATTCTGGGGTTTGGCGAGTGAAAAAACTCGCGTTTGAGTATGCTTTGCACGCGAAAAAGAAGTTCTTTGAGGGCGAAAGGCTTGCGAACGTAATCGTCGCATCCACTGTCGTACCCGCTCTCAAGCGAATCCATGGAGTTTAAAGAGGTGATGTAAATCGCGGGGGTTCGCACTCCGTCTTGGCGTTTTTGTTTGAGCAGCTCAAAGCCGTTGAGAAGGGGGACGTTCACGTCCAACAAGAGGAGGTCAAAATTCTTCTCGTAAATAAGCTCTGAAGCCTCCTCCCCATCATAAGCGGGAGTGACTTCAAACTCACGCTCTTCTAAAAACTCTCCGATGGTTTCACTCAAGGTGACGTCGTCTTCAAGCAACAGGATCTTAGCTTTCATCCCAAACTCATTTTAACTTGGGAAGATTTTTTTCATATTTTGCTTTTTCAGTCTTGCTCATCGAGTCAACGCGAGATTTGAGCTCGCGCTCAAACGCTTTGGCCTCGCTGGGTCTCACGTAGCCCATAATGGCGATAAGTTCCTGAGTGCTCATCTCGCTAAAGTTTTCCCCGGCGTTCAAAAAACCGACGAACAACCCCGCCAGCAAAAGTGTTTTCATTAATATTTTCATAGTCTCATTATACAATAAAATGAGTTATTTAATTTTTCCCTCACCAGTTTGAGCCTTGCCTTTGCGGTCAATCCATCTTATCTCAATCGTGTCGCCTTTGGCGCCGATTCCTTGGAAGGCGAACTTGAAGATTGGATTTTTTGAAAGAAACTGCGACATTGAAGCGTCAAACACAGTCTCACCATTTACGGTGGCGGAGATATGGGTGATGAAGTTCGCGTTCTCCCTGTCTCCCGTTTTCTTCTCCATCATGTTGTATGTGGACATCTCGTGTTTCGCAAGTGCCTTAACGCTAACTACGCCATTTTTATTTTTACCGAGTACTTGTTTACGGAGTATTTGGTCGCCTCATACACAAGCACGGCCGATTCAGGATTCTGCACCCTTGTGAGTGTATAACTCTATCTCCGCAACTTTCACAACGAACATCTCTTGCTTAAGGGACATTATGTCCTTTTAATGGGTTATTTGACAAATAACGGAACACTTT
>CALDOC010000096.1 GCA_937914675.1 uncultured Sulfurimonas sp. | reverse complement strand
TCGCCCATGGTGATGTTAAATCGTAGCGAGGCGTTAAACAAAATGGGCATTTGAAGCACCAAAAAAATTTTGTTTCGAAGCGAACGCTTGTCCAGCTCTTCGGTTCTCACGCCGTTGTACGTAAGCTCCCCGCTTTGCTTCTCGTAAAATCCGGAAATCACCTGCGCGAGGGTCGTTTTCCCGCTTCCGCTCGCCCCGATAAGGGCTATTTTTGAACCGGCTTTTATGTCCAAACTTATATCTTTTAAAATCTGCTTGTCGCCAGTTTTGTATGAAAAATTGAGATTTTTTAGTGAAACGTCCACGTCGGCGTCTTCAAGAGTCCGCGTTCCGCTTATTTCGCTTTTTAGAGTTAAAATCTTGTTGATTCTATCAAGCGCCGCCATGGCCGAAGAGTAGCTATACTGCATCGATAAGATGTCTTGAACGGGGGTCATGATGAACCAGATGTACCCAAACATGGCGAACATCATCCCTATGCTCAAGTCGCTATAGACCACCAAAAGAAGCCCAGAAGCTCGCAAAACCTCAAAGACGCTCAAGAAAATCGTATAAGACAATTTTTCATAGGAGACGCTTTTGTAATTAAACTCGTCGGAAGTCGTTTGTATTTTTTTGGCTTGAGTTACGGCTTTGTTGAAGAAGTACTCCTCTTTGTTGCTCGCTTTTATCTGACCATAAAGTTCAAGGGTTTCGCCGACGTCTTCTTGAAAGTCCGAAATAGCCTCGTTTTCATGTTTTTTTAAAGTTCCAACTTTGGCGGACATTTTTTTACTAATCAACATAATGACGGGTTGGATGAAAAGAATCAACGCTCCCAATATGGGATTGATGGCGATAAGCACGACGCCAACGGCTAAAAGAGTTAAAACGGAAGCCACAAAACGGGAGGCGCTACTCATAATGAACGTGTCCAGAGTGTTGACGTCAGTGATAAGGTTGGATGTAATAGCTCCGCTTCCCAAAGTCTCGTATTCGTTCATGGAGGCTACTTGGAGATGTTTTATGAGTCTTTTCCTAATCATAAAAGTCACATGTTTTGATATTTTCGTAAAGATTTTTGTGGTCACGACCCCCAAAGCGTAATATAAAAAGCGCAAAACGATAACGGCGGTGGCTATAATGGCGACGTAGTAAAAGGGTGAGCCGCCGCCAAAGATGGCGTCTATGCCATGCACGAGGACGCCGGGTTTCTTTAAAAGAACCTCGTCGACCATGATTGGCAGCATGAGCGGTATGGGAACGCTCACGAGTATGGCTAAGAGAGTGACAATCTGCCCATAAATAAGCGCTTGTTTGTTCTCTAAAATTAGTTTAAAAATCGATTTGATTGTGATTGGTTCGTTATTCATGTTTGAATTATATCAAAATCTTATTATCCTTGATAATAGTGTAAATCTTATTTTTGATATTTCATTGTCTTTGTTAAATATCATCGAAAATATCTTTAA
>CALDOC010000095.1 GCA_937914675.1 uncultured Sulfurimonas sp. | reverse complement strand
AGAAGTGTACGCTAGTTTTGTGAAGTATCGTAAATAATTCGCATATTACATCCATCATTGTTATACTATGGAAAATTAAAATAAGGAGGAGAAAACACATGAGAAAAATCGCGCGACTCATGGTGTCCATTATGCTCATGACAATCTTAAGTACGGAGCTCTTGGCGAACGAGAATCCTTACCATGGCAAAAAAGCGAGTGCCTACCTTGTTGGCGACTACATGAACGTAGACGCCGCAAAAGCGAAGCTTATCGCTGGAGGGTACGAGGTTCTTGGCGTTTACGCACCCGTGAAAAAAGGCGCTACGATAGTGTTTACGGACGCGGCGCTAAAAAAAGAGGCCGCAAAGCCAAATCGCTCCCACGTCGCGCTTCTTCGCATGTTTGTGGACGAGAGAGAGAAGACGATAAGCGTCACAAATCCCATCTATTTTGGAAAGGCGTTTATGCAAGAGGAGTTTAACTATGACGTTTTCGCTCATGAACTCTCACAGATTAACAAAACGCTCGGCGGATTAGAAGAGTCGGCCGACGCCTTAAATTTTGACGATTTGGGCGAGTATCATTTTATGATAAACATGCCGTATTACTCCGATGTCGTAGAGATAGGCGATGGAGTTCATGAAGAGTTGCTCTCAAAAGCGAGAGATTATAAAAAAGGCAAGCTCTTGTTGTTTGAACTCAAACTCTCAAAAAACAGTACGATTGTCGCTTATGATTTAAGTAAAAGAACGAAAAAATTTGTCGAGAAGATAGGTCGCGAGAACGCGTCCGTTTTGCCGTACTGCGTCTCCATAGAGGGCGAAAAAGCGACGATTATGGACGCAAAATATTATCTGGCAATCGCGTATCCATCCCTTAGCATGGCGCAATTTACCACTATCGCAACCGTTCCCGGCGCGATATCAAAAGAGTTGGCTCAAACTTTTAGATAAGTTTGGCCTCTCTTTTACCCTCTTTTATCTCACCGATTAGGTAACCGTCGGTTTTGGACAAGACTGTCTCAACGTTTTTTTCTTCAACGACGAGTATCATCCCGACGCCCATGTTAAACGCTCTAAACATCTCGTCGCGTTCGACATGTTCGCTCATGAGTTCAAAGATTGGAAGCACTCTTATGGAGTCTCTTCGCACCTCGGCCATTAAGTGCTCAGGTAAAACGCGAGGCAGGTTTTCAACTATTCCGCCGCCCGTGATGTGAGCCATCGCGACTATCTCGTTTTTAAGCTCTTTGAAAGTTTTTACGTAAATGGTCGTTGGTTCTAGCAGAGTTTCAATTAATGGCTTGCCGTTAAAATCGTCTTCAAACTTTTTACCCATTTTTTCAAACAACACTTTTCTCGCGAGGGAAAAACCGTTTGAGTGAAGTCCCGAACTTGGAAGCGCTATGAGTTTGTGACCGGCTCTCACTAGGGAAACTCTATCCATCTCGCTCTTTTCGGCGACGCCTACCGCGAAACCGGCCAAATCGTAATCATCTTCCGAGTACATGCCAGGCATCTCCGCGGTCTCGCCGCCGATAAGCGCGCATTCGCTACGGATGCAACCCTCGGCGATGCCGGCAACGACGGCAGTCGCGTTTTTCACGTCAAGCTTACCGGTCGCGTAATAGTCTAGGAAAAACGACGGCGTCCCAAAATTGCAAAGCAAGTCGTTTACGCACATGGCGACCAAGTCGATCCCGACCGTGTTGTGAATGCCCGAATCGATGGCGAGTTTCAGTTTCGTCCCGACGCCGTCAGTCGCCGCCAACATGACGGGTTCTTTAAAACCTTTAGGCAGTTCAAACGCTCCGGCGAAAGAGCCAATCCCACCGAGGACTCCAGGTATCTTGGTGGATTTAACCAAAGGTTTGATATTTTCGACAAAACTATTCCCCGCGTCTATGTCAACGCCCGCGTCTTTATAACTAATTTGACTCATTTTTACAACTCCGGCTTTTGAGGTAAATCACACTGTTTGGTGATGAGACATAAAGGACAAAAGTTCGCCACTCCCGCGATTAGAGGAAGAACGCCCAAATAGAACCAGTAGTTTCCAGTGATGACGCCCACGGCGATCAAAGCCAATCCGGCCACTATTCGCACAACTCGACAAACTTTTCTTATTTTATTCACATCCATTACGTACCTCGTTATTTTATAAATATTGCGCAATTATAGCTCTTATGGGAGGATTAAGTCAACAAAATTGCAAGGAATGCGGTCTTCGCGCCCTATTTTCAAGCCTTCAAAATTCTAATTTTTTTTCATAACAAAAGATGTTTATATAATTGTTGTCATTTATTGATTTGAATTAACTTTCATTTAATTTAGATAAGAGTACCATTAACTCAGAATATTAATTTTAAACCTAAGGAAATAGCATGAGAAGTAAATTCATGAAATCATCAATCTCGATAGTAGTATCAACGCTTGCCTTCACAATGATAGGTTGTAGTAGTAGTGGCGATAGCGGTGTTTCAAATGATATAGACCCAGTTACCGGTACCATTTTTAGTGGAATAGGAATAGATGGAATTTTGGTCGGTTCAACCGTATGTCTCGACGTAAACCAGAACAATCAATGTGACACCGACGAGCCTGCAGCGATAACGGGCGGAGATGGAAAATTTGTGCTTCCAGCCACGACGTTCTCGGGACCCCTACTCTTAAGAGGAGGTACGGATTTAAGTACCAACGCTCCTTTTACTGGAAGTTTGAAAGCACCCGCTGGTTCAACGGTCGTCTCGCCTTTGACCTCCGCCGTGCAATCGCTCGTAGAGAGTGGAAACACTCCGGAAGAAGCCCAAACAAAAGTAAAAGCGGCGATGGGTTTAAGCGGCGTAAATGTCGATTTGACAACTTTTGACCCGTACTCGGGAGTAAATGACGCCAATACAGACACCGCGCTCAACGCCCAAAAAGTACTCGCGCAACAAACAAAACTTCAAGTTTTGGTGCATGCGGTATCCTCATCAGTCGCCGGAGCGAACACCAATACCTCCATCAGTGACACTATGAACTCCGTATTTAAAGAGATAGTCACAAAGTTTACGGGCAGCGTGGTTGATTTAACTGAAACGGTGATAACCGAGACCATTAAAAATGTGGCGACGGTAATTTACGCCGATAATACGGTAGCGAAAGTTGCGGCAACCGCGGTGGCTGAAACTTCCGCGACACTTGCGGTAAACGCCGCGTCAAGAGCGGAAGAAACTATCACAAACGCTTTAACTCCATCGGCCGCGACTGCCGCGCTTGATGAAGCGATTGACAACGTCAACAAGGCGATTGAATTAGAGATTACCTCTAATGTAAAAACAGTTGAGATAGCGGTACAAAAAGCCGAAGACGCGAATGAAGATCTTGAAACGGCGGCGCAAACAGTCGTCACATCCATAGAAATAAACACGGATTTAAGCTTAATCGCCTCTTTAGTGAAACAAATAGAAGAGGACGCGAAAGCCGCGCGTGAACAAGCTAACAAATATAGCGACGCGGAGCAAAAAGCTCTCACAGCTGAAGCGGCTCTCGCTGAAGCGAAAAGATTAGCCGCGACGGTAGAAACAAACAAAGAGGCTCTCTTTGTGCAAACGCAAAAGGACGCCATACAAGCCCAAGCCGACATCGCCAAACAGGCGCTGAGTGAAGCTAGAGCTATTTATACAAACGCGGAGGGAACTAAAATCATCATTGAGAACGTGTCAACTCTACAAAAAGATATAAATGGCTTGTTAACTCCAACGACGGCGGCAACCGTGGCGGACGCCAAAAACATGTTCGCTCAACTTCGTGAGACGACCATGACTTTTGTTGATTTGGAAACTCCCGACGCAAACCTCTCCACTATAGTTGGCTCGCAAGTAGATTCACTAAAAACAAAAGTAGACCCGGCTGTTAGAGCCATCTCTACCGATTTTGGTGATTCGGCGACCGCTTTGCAAAACTCAGTAGACGCGTTTGCCACAAGCGTCGAGAGTGATTTTAACGCTACGGTTACTTCGATTGTGGATAGATTGACCGCGATAGACAACGCGACGAAAAATTATAACTATACAGACGATTGGAGCGTTACCGTAGGAGATGACAACATCTCTAATACATACTCTTCAGATGGCGTTATAGGAACAGAGATGTTTACTATGAATGGTCAAACGCTTACGCTAACGATAACCGCGAACAGTGACAATACTCTCACGTCAGTTTCTAAAAGTGGAGCGCTTTCATTTGCTGGAACGGATTATAGTCTTTATGTCACCAACTTGTCTTTTGCCGGTACTCAAGCCTCACTTGTGGCGAACGGTACGATGGATGGAAAGAATGGTGGAGCGATGGCGTTGACAAAATTGGAAATCTCATCAGGAGTCAATACGGCCATCAACGACGTCAACATGTTCCAAAACATAGCTGTTAAATTTGAGGGAGAGATAAAATCTGGCGGCAGAACTTTAAATGGCGCTTTAGCTCTTAACGAGGGAAGCCCGAGTGTTCTTACCGGCTCATACGTCGGTTTAAGTGGTGAACCAACGTTTAGTGGAGAAATCACTTTAAACACTTCCTTTAACGCTCTTATCAACGATGTGGCTAACAGCGCCAATTCTTACGTATCTTCATATTCTCCATTGCTTATGGTCAACCAAAATGGAACGCAAAGTTTTGCGACGCATATGACATCTAGATACTTAGGCAGTGCTTCAACCACTCCAGACGCGAACAATAACTATACCTCGTACAATTCTAATGAGTACAACGTCACTGCTCAAAATGGCGAAACTGTTTCTTGTACTGTGACTGAAAATTATAGTTATGCATACTACCAATTAACGGGCATGAGCAACACTGTTACATGTTTAGATGGAGCCACTCTAACGCCATACTATACGGATAAAGACAAAGTTGTGGCGAAAGTCAACGGAGTAGACATGGTCGTTGATAGCGCACGGAGTAATTCTTATTGGAGTAATAATACAACTTATTCTACGCAACGAATTTACTTTAGAAATGAGGGTGAAGCGTATGTTCCAAATGACGGTAACTTATCCCTCAATGGCGTACCTATTACGGTGACAGATATAAGAGTAGTTGCCAATAAAGATCTCTTAGATAGGACTTTTGATGTCAAATTTGATGGTACCTTAACTCATGGTAGTAAAAAGATAATAGCAATCGCTGGAATCGACAGAGGAGCAGAGAGCAAAATATACGCTCAAAATATTGAGGTGACTGATGGAGAAAGTTATGTCAAAATGGCGGAGTTAAACGTTGTTATGCCAAACGAGGACTTCTTAACGCTAACAGATGATAATAACAATAACGACTACTACTACTTCTACAATGATGGTAAATCGCAATTTGAAAATTATTCTATAGACTATAGCACTTATTACAATACTACAAATGACGGTTTTGAGCTTAGAAACATCCTAAGCGCCAAACTGGACACTTTGCAACTCTCTCTTGTAGATAGTGACAACGAAACGTTGAAGATTGAAGCGAGCGTCGCTTTAGAAAATTTTCCCACTAATCAATTTTTGAGCTTTAGCGGCATGTATGAGTATAGAAACGCTAAGTTTACAGGTTATGCGGACGCGAATGGAACTACCACCAACATAATCTCTGGAGATGGGGACACTCAATTTACGGGAACCGCAAGTCTCTCTGGAAGCGTGACGGCAAATGGCTTCGCACCTTTTGACATGACCGCGACCGCGAATTTCGCAGGCAATGACGTAGACCTCTACACTCTCTTGACTCGCAACGCTAGTTATAAACTTGGCTTGCATTTCACGAGAACGGCGGCTACTGGAATGGACGCGTTGAACATAGCAGATAGCAATGGCGTGCTAAGTAGCTATGTAGGAAGCTACAACACTCCGACTTCTAGCAACTTCTCTTTAAAAGTTGTAAACAAAGATGGCGCGACTCTCGCTGATTTTGGTGAAGACGTTACAGGCAATGGTTGGGAGATTAAATACTCCGACAACTCAAGCGAAACGCTATTCTAACTTTGAATAGCGCTCAACTCAAAAAAAGGATCGCCTTTGGCGTCCTTTTTTTACTCCAGACTCAACTTTTCGCCCTGAGTTATTACAGTTATGACTTTAGAGACGCGAACGACACCATCAACTTCAGCGCGAAAATAGACGCGCAATCCGACAAACTTCCGTTTAATATATTTGATCAAGAGTGGGAAGAGGTTCCAGCGCACAAAAAAAGCAACAACGCTTTCGCTCAAATATATTCTGACGCGTATTATAATTACGGGGGTTTCAAGTTTGGCGTCTTTGGTGAAAAAATCGCTCAAATCAGCATAAACGATGGTTTTGTGGAGCTCTTGTACAACTCGCAAAAAGATTTTTTTCAACTCCTAGCAAGCAAAGAAATATACAAAACGATGGCTCAAAAGCCCATTGAGGGAGAGGGTAATTATTGCGACGCTTATGGAGTTTTTGTTCAAAAAGTTTTTACCGTACAAAGCGCTCATTATTTAAGTTTAAAAGCGAAACTCAATTACGCCAACGACCTCCATCACATCAGAGCCAACGGTTACACCGACTCGGAAAAATTTGTCGGAAGTTTTGATTACGTCTACTCCAAGAAAAATCTAATAAGCAAAAACCCAACTCTTAGCGAGTCGCCACAAGGCCTTGGCTATGGCGTTGACATAGAGTACGTTTACAATCGAGACAAGCTCTATTTTTATATGGGCGCCTTCAACGTAGCCTCTTACGTGTACTGGAAAAACGTAACTTTTATGCATTATGATTTGGATAGCGAGGTGATTTACGTAGGCGAAGATGGGTATAAACACTACAAACCTTTTGGAGTTGGTTATTACGAGTATGGAGTCTCTTTCAAACAAAAACTTCCGCAGTATTATAGAGCCTCGCTCAATTATGAACTCTTTGAGAACATGGCGATTGGGAACAATCTAAAAGCGTATGAAAACGTCCACTCCAATGAACCATACGTAAACCTCAAAATTTATAAGGGAAGATACAAACTAGGCTATCAGCTAGAGAATAAAACTCTTTTGTTCGGAGCTTACTATAAGTACGTAAATTTGGAAGTCTCAAACAAATTTGGATTCGCGGGCAACGTTTTGCAAGCAGGCGTTAAAATTTCATTTTAGAAATATCGCGCAATTATAGCTCTTCTAAGTCAACCACTCTGGCGAGAGCTAAAGCGACGTAACCCTATTTCTCC
>CALDOC010000094.1 GCA_937914675.1 uncultured Sulfurimonas sp. | reverse complement strand
CGAAAGCGTAAAGGGGATTTTTGACAAGTTCGTTCGCTATCGACTCTATCGCCATAAACTTCGCCACAAACGCCCCAAACGGAGGAAGAGTCAAAGACGCGAAACCGATGATGATGAAAAAAGCGACGAGCGGCGAGTGGTTTACGAGCCCGTTTACGTCTTCCATATATTTTAGATGGAAATTTTTTTCCAGTACGCCCGCTTGCAAAAAAAGCAACGCTTTGGAGATGGCGTGAAACATGATTAAGATGAGCGCCGCGTTCGTCGCTTGTTCGCTTCCAACAGCGGCCAAAGCCATCATAAGCGCCAAAAGCGCGATGGTGGAGAGTCCAAGCATCTCTTTAAAACAATCCTTGCCAAGAGCCAAAAGCGAAGCGGAAAAAAAGACGAACGCGCCAATGAGCGTAACGGTTAAAGAAACAAATCCACTCATGGCGGGAGCGAGTTTTAGCATCAGATAGGGAGCGATTTTCACCATGGTGGCGCTATGCAAAATAGCGCTAACCGGCGTTGGAGCCACCATGGCGCCGATAAGCCAGCTCTCAAACGGAACGCTGGCTCCTTTGACAAACGCCGCCATTATCAACAAAACCACGGGAAGCATAAACGCGTTGTCGGCATGGGCGATTAAGACGTCGAAATAAGTCGTGTCGTATTGAAAAATGGAGAAAATCAAAGCGAGCAAAATCGCCACTCCCCCTATTTGGTTCATCCATAGCGCCCTTAAAGCGTTTCGCTCCGAAATCTCGTCTTTGCGGTAGCCGATTAAGATATAGGAAAAAAGAGTAGTCAGTTCGAAAAGCAGGAAAAAAACTTCGACGTCGTTCGTCGAAACTATGAAATTCATAACGCCAAGAAAGAGAAACAAGATGGCGATAAATCCATTCTTTTTAAATCGACCCAATCGCTCGCTCTCTATGTACTCCAGAGCGTAAACGATTATGATTCCGCCAACTACGTTTATGACGAGATACATCATGGAGGAGAGATTGTCGACCAAAATATCGCTTGACGCGAGCGTAGGTTTCAAAAACGAAACGCCGCCATAAAGAGCCATCTGAGTCAGAGCCAACGCAACGACCAAAGAGCGTTTTTTTACAATCCCTTGAGAGAGAAAATAGAGAAGAACCATGCCGTCAAGGAGAATGAACGCATTGTGAAAGTAGT
>CALDOC010000093.1 GCA_937914675.1 uncultured Sulfurimonas sp. | reverse complement strand
CGAAAGCGTAAAGGGGATTTTTGACAAGTTCGTTCGCTATCGACTCTATCGCCATGAACTTCGCCACAAACGCCCCAAAAGGAGGAAGAGTGAGAGAGGCGAAACCGATGATGATGAAAAACGCGACAAGCGGCGAATGGTTTACTAGCCCGTTTACGTCGTTTATGTATTTTAGATGAAAAGTTTTTTCCAGTACGCCCGCTTGCAAAAATAGTAGCGCTTTTGAAACTGCGTGAAACATGATTAAAATCAAACTCGCTTTCATCGCTTGCTCGCTGCCAATGGCGCCCAAAGCCATCATAAGAGCCAAAAGAGCGACGGTGGAGAGTCCAAGTATCTCTTTAAAATTGTCTTTGCCAAGGGCTAAAAGAGAGGCGGCGAAAAATACGAACGCGCCGATGAGCGTAACGGTCAAGGAGACGAATCCGCTCATGGCGGGGGCTAGTTTTAGCGTCAAATAGGGAGCGATTTTGACCATGGTGGCGCTATGTAAAATCGCGCTAACGGGCGTGGGAGCCACCATGGCGCCAAGTAGCCAGCTCTCAAATGGAACGCTAGCGCCTTTGACAAACGCCGCCATAATAAGTAAAACGACGGGAAGCAAAAACACGTTGTCGACATGCGCGATCAATACGTCGAAATAAGTCGTGTCGTATTGAAAAATAGAGAAAATCAAAGCGAGTAAAATGGCGACTCCGCCTATTTGATTCATCCATAGCGCTTTAAGAGCGTTTCTCTGCGAAATCTCGTCTTTGCGGTAGCCGATTAAAATATAAGAGAAGAGCGTAGTCAGTTCAAAAAGCAGGAAAAAAACTTCGACGTCGTTGGTCGAAACTATGAAGTTCATAACGCCGAGAAAGAGAAACAAGATGGCGATAAATCCATTCTTTTTAAATCTGCTGAATTGCTCGCTCTCTATGTACTCCAAAGCGTAAACGATAATTATCCCGC
Organism: uncultured Sulfurimonas sp.; assembly: GCA_937914675.1. Classification (GTDB taxonomy): domain Bacteria; phylum Campylobacterota; class Campylobacteria; order Campylobacterales; family Sulfurimonadaceae; genus Sulfurimonas. The sequence continues at coordinate 216 of CALDOC010000093.1, read as the reverse complement.
CCACTACGTTTATGACGAGATACATCATGGAAGAAAGATTGTCGACCAAAATATCGCTTGACTCGAGCGTCGGTTCCAAAAACAAAACGCCGCCATAAAGAGCGATCTGAGTCAAAGCGAACAAAACGACCAAAGAGTGTTTTTTTATAATCCCACTCCATAGAAAATAGAGAAGAACCATGCCGTCAAGGAGAATGAACGCATTGTGAAAGTAGT
>CALDOC010000092.1 GCA_937914675.1 uncultured Sulfurimonas sp. | reverse complement strand
CTTTCATCAGCATTGTTAAACTCCTGCATAACGCCAAAGGACTTGATTTGTCTCGTTATAAAGAGGAGACTATAAATCGCCGCGTAGAAAAACGGATGACGCTCTTACGGCTGGAAACTATTGAAGAGTATTCGCGGTATTTAAAATCGAATCCTCAAGAGATTGATTTTCTTCATCAGGAAGTTCTCATCGGCGTCACTGAGTTTTTTCGCGGAGTTGAAGCGTTTGAGGCTTTGAAAAGTACGGTGAGAAAAAAACTTGTTTTGCTCGAAGAATATTCAGAGTTTCGTGTTTGGAGCGTCGCGTGTTCGAGTGGCGAAGAAGCCTACTCTCTCGCCATCATACTTAGCGAACTCTCTCGTGAGCTACGTAAAGCTTTTTACTTTAAGATTTTTGCTTCGGACATAGACGAAGTCTCGCTTGAAAAAGCGAGACTTGGCGAGTATAAAACGGAAGCCTTCTCCCACATGGACAAAGAGTTGTTCGCTCGTTATTTTGTAAAAAATGAGCATGGATACAAGGTCGTACAAGCGTTGCGCGATTTAATCGTATTCGCTCGTCACAACTTTTTAAACAATCCTCCGTTTATAAACATGGATTTGATTAGTTGTCGCAACGTTCTGATATATCTCAAACGTTTTGTCCAAAAAGACGTTTTTGCGCTATTTCACCACTCGCTCAAAAGCGATGGAACTCTTTTTTTAGGTTTATCCGAATCAATCCTCAACGGCAGTGATTATTTTAACGCGCTGGACAATAAAAATAGAATCTATAAAAAATCAACTCATCAAAAAAAGAACAAATTTTCGTTATACTCAGAGAATAATTATCTGATGAAATAACTAAGAGCGAAGGAAGAGACAATGGCGCGACCGATAAATCCTTTAGAGATTGAAAAACATCTTCAAGAAGAACTTTTTGAGTATTGTAAAAGCGAGAGCTTGATTGTTGATGGCAACTTTAACGTCGTTTATAAAAAAGGAGAGATTCCCTATCTTCACTTTTCCGATGGCATGGTGAGTTTGAATCTTTTTGACAATCTTGACAAAAATTTGCATTTTGAAGCGAGAGCGGTTTTAAATCGCGTTTTAACTTCAAACATGAGAGAAAAGAGCAAGTTTGTTCA
>CALDOC010000091.1 GCA_937914675.1 uncultured Sulfurimonas sp. | reverse complement strand
GGATGAAAACGGTTTTGAGTCTTTAACCATCGAGGATTATTTCGCGCCCTACTTAAGAGAGTTTTCATGTGAAAGCTGTAACTTAAAAGAGTTTTTATTGCCGCCATCCGAGTCCATTGAACTATTGTGTTACTCCTCAAACGAGATAAGTGAAATTCCCCAAGAAGTGGGAAAATACGCCAAAATGCTTCAACTTGACGTCGATGGGAACCGCATAGCGAATCTGCCGGATTCATTGGCCAATCTTATATACTTGCAAACATTGTACATCGGGGGAAATCCATTGAGTGAAGAATCAAAAAAAATTATAGCGGTCTTGTCTCCAAACATCTGTGATTTAAACATGAAAAGCGGCATCACGATTGAAGTGGCGAAGAAAAACGATCTTGAAGAGATGGCTCTCTTGCTGAGCGCGCTTTTTGCCATTGAGAAAGATTTTAAGATTGACTACGACAAGCAATTATCTGGAATAACAAAGTTGCATGAAAGTGGTGGAGCAGACATGCTTGTGGCAAAACATGAAGACAAAGTTGTGGGCATGGTGACGATGCAACGTCTCATATCTAGCGCCGAGGGCGATTACGTAGGTCAAATTGAAGACCTTGTGGTACAAGAGGAGTATAGAAAAATGGGAGTTGGGAGTCGTCTCATAAACAAGATGAGAAGCGTCGCTCAAGAGTATGGCTATAAACGCATACAACTAGCGGCGGACGCGGATAACGCCAACGCGTTGCAATTTTACAATCGCAGAGGTTTTAATAAAACCAATTTAAATTTATATCATTACAAAGTTTAATCGCTTTTCCTTATTTTCTTACTCGCCTTCATAACAAAGAGCCTCATATGGGCGCCTATACTAAACAAATTCGTTTTCTGCATAATCCATTCCTACAAATTTGTGTTTATTTATCACCTTTGTCGTATTTATGTCTTCATTGTCATGCGGATTCTCTCAAAAAGTCGAGAACAGAGTTTGCATTAGCTACAACGAAGTACGAAGACAATCTCTTGAATCTAACTTGTTGGGTTTTAGGAGGGTGTTTAAAATAAGGAGAAATTATGGCTGCATTACGTCAGATAGCGTTCTATGGAAAAGGTGGGATTGGTAAATCTACTACGTCTCAAAATACATTGGCATCAATGGCATTTTACTTTGATAAAAATATTATGATTGTTGGTTGTGATCCTAAAGCGGATTCAACTCGTTTAATTTTACACGAAAAAGCTCAAAATACTATTTTACAACTTGCCGCGGAAATGGGTACGGTTGAAGATTTGGAGCTTGAAGACGCGCTAAAACCGGGAGCCGGCATATTCGCTCCTGAAAATCCACATGGTTGGATTCAGTGTACTGAGTCTGGTGGTCCAGAGCCAGGCGTTGGTTGCGCTGGTCGTGGCGTTATTACCGCGATTAACTTTCTTGAAGAAGAGGGCGCTTACGAAGCCGAAGGTCTTGATTTCGTTTCTTACGACGTTCTAGGCGACGTTGTTTGCGGTGGATTCGCTATGCCGATTCGTGAAGGTAAAGCGCAAGAAATTTACATCGTAATGTCTGGCGAAATGATGGCGATGTACGCCGCAAACAATATCTCTAAAGGTATTTTAAAATACGCTAACACTGGTGGAGTTCGTCTTGCCGGTCTTATCTGTAACGCTCGTATGACTGACTTTGAGTACGACCTTGCTTGCGCCTTGGCGGAAGATCTTGGAACGCACATGATTCACTTCGTACCACGTAACAACATCGTTCAACGCGCTGAAATTCGTCGTATGACGGTTGTTGAGTATAGCCCAAAATCAGATCAAGCGATTGAATATAAAGAGCTTGCTCGTAAAATCATCAATAACGATTACAAAATCATTCCAACTCCTTTAGAGATGGACGATCTTGAAGACCTTATTATGAAGTTTGGTCTTGATTTAGAAGCGGACGAAGACAACATAGGAAAATCAGAAGCTGAATAAGCGACCCTTTACAATATATCGCGAGTCCCCTCACGGGGAACGCAACATTCTCATAATGAAAAGAAAATAATAGATAAAGTAGGAGAAAAACATGTTTATATTAGGTTTCAAATTCCCAGCTGAAATGGGTAACAAAATTCCAGACGAAGTAGTAGTCGCAAGATTGGCGGACGCAGACGTTGACACGTCAGATATTAACGAAATCAAAATGGTTAGCGAATATCATAGCCAAATAGAAGAGATTTCTTATACGAACAAAGATACCTTCATGTTCAAAGCGTTGGCGCATTATATAAAAACCGCTGAAACCGATTATATGATTTATACAAACCGTTACCAAATCGCTGAGCTTTCCAAGCGTTTGGACTCTGATGACGAGACTATTAGCCCATTCCAATACTAATCACCACTTAACAATCCCGTATTCTAGCCTAACCAT
>CALDOC010000090.1 GCA_937914675.1 uncultured Sulfurimonas sp. | reverse complement strand
ATAGCTCTTCTGATAACCGTTTTTTTTGTGATGTTGATTACTTTAAGTCTTGGCATAGGGTTGAAATACGTCAAGAACAGTTACTCAACTATGAACAATGAAAGTTTTATGACGCAAAGTACCGTTGTTTTGGATGACTTTTTGAAAATTCTCAAAACTTCTCCTGATTTAAAGCAAGTCAAAGATAGCGACTCTTTAGCCGTATTTCTTGCTCAATCAGCTCTTTTGCCATTTGAAAACAGTGGCGTTAAAGTGTTAATTCAGATAACGAGCGCAAGGGCGAAAATAAATCCAAATACTTTTAATTCTCCAGAAAGATTGGACGTATTGAGATCATTTCTAATTAAAAACATGATAAACGTCGAGTATTCGAATATGTTGAGTGACCTTATTGGCGGTATTAAAGAAGATAATCTGTACAATACGGATATTTTTAATGAATATCCGTATCTGTTTAGAGATTATATCTCTTCAGATAAGCATTTAGAAAAACTGGGTGAGATTTACAAAAAGAAATACCATGACAACGCTCTTGAAAAAATCGAGATGAAAAAACTTTTTTACGCGAATAGAGATCAAAATAGCTCAATCGATCTTAATTACGCGACTCCTTTGGCATGGGAGCTTATGATAGGGTGTGACAAAGATAGAGCGAATGAACTTAGCTTGGGTGGGTTTGGAGCTTACACCCCTGAGAACCCTCCCTCTTTAAGCAATGATGAAAATGAATCATTGTCTCAGTTTTCATATAATTATTATGAACCAATCATAGACGTAAAAATAGAAATAAATAAAAATGATGAAAACGCAGAGATAAGATTTGAGTACGAAATAAATTCAACAAAGGTGTCTAATTTTGTTTTCAAAGTTTAGTAAGCAGACGAGTACGATATTCCTAGATAAAGAGTCTGGCGTTTTTGATATTGACGGTAGAGTAGATATTATTTTATCCCCATCGCTTTACTGGGTGAAAAAAGTATCGCTTCCCGTAAAGTACGTAAGAGAAGCAAAGAGCCTTTTACCTTCTCTCTTTGAGGAGATTTTGCCTGAGGGCATATACAGCTATAGCGCGTATAAAAGCGAAGAGGAGTTTTATATATTCGCTTATGAAGATAAGTTGATTTTAGACACCCTCGCAAGCAAAGGCGTAACGTCGTCGCAAATACGTAACGTCTATTTTGCCCAGAGTGAACTTTTTTCCCAAGAGAGTGGCTTAAAGATTGATGAGAGTAGAAGTTTATACACTAAAGACGAGGTCCTTATCTTAATGCCATCGGTTTGGTTAAAAGAGAACGTTGATTTAGATTTGAGCGCGATCGTTTTTTCAAAAAATAGCGTTACGCTCAAACAGTTTTCTCATTTAGTCAATGATAGAAGTTTGTATACTTTCATAGGCATATTGACAGTGCTTTTGGTTTTGATAGCCATCGAATATTTTATCACTCTCCACAAAATAGACGCTATCTCTCAAGCGAGAAGTGAAGTCTTCTCTAAAAATGGGTTGAAGTCCACCATGCTGCAAAATCGTTCATTGCTCAAAGAATATAAAAATCAGCATATGACGCAAACCAGAGTAAGGGAATATACCTCTGAGCTTTTAAAATTATCACTCAAAGACAACGTTAAATTGTCATTGATGGAAATAAAAAACAAAACGTACAAAGTGGAATTCATGGGGACTAAAAACGGTTCAGAATCTGAAATAATAAAAGAGCTAAAATCTAAACATATAAGATTCAAATCAACGATTAAAGACGAGTCGACGCGTTTGGAGATTGAGTTATGAATCGAATGAATCCCTTACATATAATTATATTGCTTTTTGCTCTTGTAGTTTTCTTTATGTTTAAATTGAACTCCGTTAAAGGTGAGCTTAAGAGCGAAGGCTTAAGCTATAAAGAAACTTTGAGCCTCGCTTCGGACTTAACTGGACTTCGCGACGTTTATGGTGATAAAAATAGCGTAAAACAATCATTAGAGAGGGTTCTTAGCCAATCGTCCTTAAAACAAGCCGAGATGAAAAAAAAGATAACTTCGTCTGGAATTATTCTAAGTTCCGAGAGCATGGACAAGGTGGAGCTAAACTCTTTCATGAGTAAAATCTTTAATGGTTCATACAATATAACGGCGCTAAAGATAAAACGCTTGAGTGATAAAACGGCGTCTTTTCAAATGGAGATAAAATGGTAAAAATATTTAAACTGTTTGCTTATCTCTTCTTTTTTGTCATGGCGTTAATATATTTCGCGCCAAAGCAGAACCTTTACTTCTACGCGGAGCAAGAACTGCAAAAGCTAAAAGTTGTTTTTTCAAAAGAAGAAATAGTGGAAAACGCTTTTTCTCTACAATTGAATCATATGAAACTATTGTATGACTCCATTGAGAGCGCGGACGTTGGTTCACTTAACGTAGAGCTATTGCTACTTTACAACGTTGTGAGCGCAAAAGACATTGAACTCTCTAGCATGGCCGCTAGTTTTGTCCCTTTACGTATAAAAAGCGTTGAAGTAAAATACTCAATACTCAATCCAATAAACGTGATTTTTCAAGCTGAGGGCGAGTTTGGAGAAGCTTATGGCAAGTTAAACATAGTTGATAGAAACGTTAGCGTTGTTTTAAAGCCATCTCTTTTAATGTTAAACGCTCACAAAGGAACGATGAAAGAACTTCACAAAAATAAGAACGGGGAGTATTCGTATGATAAAACTTTCTAACTCTTACATACTGAGCTTAGTGACTACGCTTATGATACTTTTGGTTGTGGCAAAAAGCGTTTCTCTCGCTCTTTGGTGGGTTTTACCAAGCGATGGCGTAAGTTTTCATGAGCAAAACAACTATAAACCAAAATATCAAAAAGTTGACTTTAACAATATGATTGACTCTCCTTTAAATGAAACAGTCGTCTCAAAGCCAATTGTGAAGGAATCTACGGGCATTAGCATTACAAATATGATTTTAAAAGGCTTGTATGGAGATGGGTCCAACGGCATCGCAATTTTAGCGCTAAAGTCATCTTCAAAAACTACGTCGATAGTTGCGGTGGGAGAAAATTTTTCTGGGTACGCTCTGAAAACAATTTTAAGCGATGGCGTCGTTTTTACAAAAAATGATAAAGATTACATACTTAAGATGGAGATGGAAGACGCTACGAAGAAAAGCGCTAAACCTTTTGTAAAACCTATTAACCAGAGTAAATATTCTCCTAGCGAGAAGCTTGTATCGAGACAAGATATAAACTATTACGCTAAAAATCCAGATAAAATATGGAAAGACATCTCTATAGTGCAGATGAAAAACAACAAAGGCTTTCAAATAACCAATGTGAGAAAAGGCTCTAAGATGGCGGATTTAGGGTTAGAAAAAGGTGATATTATGATTAGGGCGAATAACAATGATTTGAAGTCTTATAAAGACGCCATAGATTTGTATAAAAACATGGATAAGCTGCAAGTGGTGCAATTAGTGGTACTTAGAAACAATGAGGAAAAGGAATTTGTATATGAGATTAATTAAAACAATATTTTTGACGACTATTTTAGCGTTAAGTTTATCAGCGAGAGAGCAGGTTAACGTTAACTTCTCGGACTTAGAGATTAACGACTTTATAAAGTTGATTTCTAAGATTACAAACAAAAATATATTGGTTAACAATAAAATAAACGGAACCGTTGATTTTGTATCGACGTCTCCGATATATGACGATGAGTTACTAGGAATACTTGTATCCGTTTTAGAGTCAAAAGGCTACACTCTGATGCAAGATGGGTCCATCTATGAAATCGTTCGCTCGACTGAGGCGGCGCAGCACAACGCGCAAGTCGCTAAATTTGGCAAAACGGTGCATGGCTCCTTGATGGTCACGCAGTCGATAAAAATAAAGGGAGAAAACGTAGACATCGTCGCCGCGAAGATCCGTTATCTTATCTCTAAAACGGCAAAACTTATGACTATGAAAGAGAGCAACATGCTCTTGATTACCGACTATCCTAAAAATATTGAAACAATAAAAGTGGTTATAGACGACATAGCCACAAATAATCAAGCGATAGTCAAAATAGTGTACGTTCAAAATACGGAAGCAAAAAAACTGCAAACTCGTTTAGTCGATATTGGAAAATCCATTTTTAATGAAAAAATAGAATCGGAAGCGGTTAAAATTATTCTTGACGACAACATCAATGGGATTATTATTGTCGGCAATAAGGAAAACGTTAAAAAAATTGAAGAGCTCATCGCTAAACTAGACGTAGAATCAAAAACGGAAAAAGAAGTTACGATTTTTGAGCTTAAAAATTCTGACGCCAAATCGGTTTTGGCTAGTTTAACAGCCATAGTGGATAAGCAAGTTTTTGCAAATCCGTCGATGAAGCCAAACATATCCGCGAGTGAAGAGATAAACTCCATAATTGTCATTGGCGAGCCCATAATCATTAAGGGCATTAAACAAATTATTGATGAATTAGACAAAGAGAAGTATCAGGTTTACGTTCAAGCAAAAATAATAGAAATAAATAAAAACGACGCTTCAGAGCTGGGAGTAAAGTATGGATTTGACGCGGGCGCGATAAGTTCAGCTGGTTTATACTCTTTGGCGGCTAACTTTGGAGGCTCTCCAGTCGCGGGAATCGTAGGCACTGAACTTGCTGGTTCCGTTATAGGGGCGGGGGCCACAAAAGGTTTCGCGCTTGGCGCGGCGATAGACTTTCTTGAAACAAATGGAGCTTCAAAGTCAATCTCCAATCCTTCGATTCTTTGCGTCAACAACAAAGAATCATCCATATACGTTGGTAAAACCATCTCCGTTTCAACCGGAACGGTTACCTCGACGACTGGTTTAAGCGGACTTACAAGTAGTTTCAAACGTGAAGACGTTGGACTCACTCTAAAAATCAAACCTCGCGTTTCCTCTTCGGATAAAGTTACTCTTGACGTTGAAGCTGTTTTGGAAAATATTTTGGATGATGGAACCAACAACGCCACAGGCCAGCCAGTAACTTCAAAACAAGAGGTTAAGACGCAGGCAATCTTGCGTCATGGAGAGAGCATAATCATCGGTGGACTTGTGAAAAGTTATGAGAGAGAATCTGTAAGCAAAGTGCCTCTTTTAGGAGACATTCCTTGGATAGGCGAGTGGCTATTTTCATCAAAGTCCACAACAGACGAACAAGATAATTTAGTGGTGATTTTGACTCCATACGTCATAGATAAAAGTGAAGAGCTCTCTAAACTTCAAAAAGATTTGGGAATCTTGAAAAAATTTCAAGATAAGTATAATATTCAAGCGTTTGAAAATTTAAAGAAAAATAAAGACGCAACCAAAGAAAAAGAAGCCTTGCCTACAAAGGAAGAGAAGCCTTTTAAAGGCATACTTTAATGCTAACCCTAGAACCTTTACACAACTTAAAACTTGAGGTTTACGAACCTGAAAACATATCAACTGAAATAAGCGTTAAAAATTATCTTTTATTTAGTGAATACGACTCGATTGTTTACGCGTTTGTTTGTGAAAAGTATTTGGTTGAAGCTAGCAATTACCACTCAAAACTCAAGACCGCGTACCCTTTATCGCTTCTCGATGAAGACTCTTACGATAGACTTTATAACCGTTTTTTGGAACTTCGAACCGACAAAACCATGGAAACTATGCAAGAAGACAGCGAGGAAGAGGAAGAAGACATATCTTTGACGGATTTTTTACGAACCTCGTCTGACATTTTGACGAGTGAAGAGTCCGCTCCCATCATCAAGTTTGTCAACGCTCTTTTTTATCAGGCAGTGAAGAAAAAAGCTTCGGACATTCATATAGAAGTCAAAGAAAAACGCGGTGAAGTTCGTTTTCGAGTAAACGGGATGTTAACTAAAAACGCGGACCTTGACAAGAAAATTGTCAACCTTATCGTCAGTCGTATAAAAGTTATATCCAATCTCGACATTTCTGAAAAACGGATTCCTCAAGATGGACGAACCCAAATAAAAATAGCGGGAGAAACCCTCGACATTCGCGTATCCGTTTTGCCAACTTTTTATGGTGAAAGAGTCGTCATGAGACTTCTTATGCAAAGCTCGCAAATACCCGAGATAACCGAACTTGGTTTTCATGATTCGCTTATAGCGGACGTAAGAAAGTTGCTTCGCGCCTCTCATGGAATTATCCTAGTCACCGGGCCAACGGGAAGTGGCAAGACTACGTCCCTGCATTCGTTTTTACGCGAAGTTGAAGAGCCTGAAAAAAATCTTATAACCGTTGAAGACCCCGTTGAGTATAAGTCTGAGAACATATCTCAAATTCAGGTAAACGAGAAAGCGGGATTGACGTTTGCGGCGGCGCTTCGATCCATACTTCGCCAAGACCCCGACGTCATTATGATAGGAGAAATACGTGACGAAGAGACGGCGGGCATCGCGGTTCGCGCGGCTCTTACCGGCCACTTGGTCTTCTCAACTCTCCATACCAACTCAGCCGCCGCGACTATCTCGCGTTTAGCGGATATGGGGATAGAACCGTTTTTAATTTCCTCTTCGCTTCTTGGCATTTTGGCTCAAAGACTAGTTCGCGTTCTTTGTGACGAGTGCAAAGAGGAAGATACCATTGCCGAAGAGTTCGCGGTAGATTACAACCTTAGCGGCGACGCCAAAATATTTAAGGCTTGTGGATGTAAAGCTTGTGGATATAGCGGTTACTCCGGTCGCCGTTCCATTGGCGAGCTATTGGTTATGAACGATAGAGTAAAAGATCTACTTAAGACAACGACCGATGAACACAGTATCAAAACGGCCTTAGAGAAAGAGGGGCTTAAAACAATATCAAAACAACTCTCGAGCATGCTTATGGACGGTCAAACTTCGCTTGACGAAGCAATTCGAATAGGTTTATAAATGAAAAGCTATAAGAGAGGCTTTACTCTTATAGAGGTCATGGTCGCCGTGATGATAATTTCTATTGTGATTATGGGACTTTTGCAAATGTACTCAAACAATACTCATATTTTTAGCGCAATAAAAAAACAAATCAAAACGAATCAATACGTTTCATTTCTAGTCTCAAGCGATGATTATGGATTCGAAAACAAAGATATATATTTGTATGATTTGGTGAAAGATTTTGATTTTGAAAGTGATTTGAAAAGGGAATTAAAAGCTATAAAAGCGAAAGTTATCTATGAAGAGATTGAGACGATAGACCTGAGCGAAGACTCAAATGAGAGTCAAAACGCGGGTAGTTCGGCAGTAGTTTTAGAAATAGGAAGAACCGTTTTACAGTCGGATGAATTTTCAACCGCTTTTATGAGGTTAAAAATACGATGATGATCAAAAGAGCGGCTTTTACGCTTATAGAACTTATGATATCCATTACCATCTTATCCATTATGATGCTTTTTTTGTATAAAAGTTACGCTTCACTCAATATATCAAATGATAATTTAAAGCATGAAACGCAAACCATACAAAGCATACAAAAGATAAAAAAAGTAGTATATTTAGATTTTTTAACGGCCATTAATGATACAAATAGTTCAATAAGCATAGTTTCAAGAGATAAAAAAGAGGATTTTGTCACGCTTCAAAGCTCACACTCCATACATAGAAGATTTAATCCATACGTTACTTATATGGTAAAAGAGAAAAAACTTTACAGATTGGAATCATTGAAAAAATTTTTAGAGTATCAACTTCCAAGCGATGGCGAGTTTGACCTAGATTGCATGGGTGAAGTAAATAGTTTTAGAGTCTACAAATCTTCCGACGCCACAAAAAAACTTTATTTTGTTCATGTAGATTTTAAAACAAAAAACGACCTATTACTTAAAATAAAACTTTTTAATGAATAGTTTATTTACTTAAAATAAACTATAAAACTCTAAGAAACATGTGATAAAATTCAAGCGCTTTTAAGAGTTAAGTGGTCTTGACAAAAGGGGACGTTATATGTCAATTGACAATAAATTAATATTAGAAAATTCGAAAAGTTTAAACGTTTTATACGTTGAAGACGATAATGATTTGAGGTTGACGACGAGTGGACTTTTTACAAATTTTTTTAACCATATAGACATCGCCGTCGACGGAGTGGATGGATATGAAAAGTATAAATCTTTCTTAGATAGAAATAACTATGCTTACGATATCGTCATAAGCGATATCAAAATGCCCAATATGAATGGTTTGGAGATGTCAAAAAAAATCAGAGAACTCGACCATGAGCAATCAATCATATTTACTACAGCTTTTAATGAAGCTCAGTACCTTGGTGAAGCGATTGAAATAGGGGTTGACGGTTTTTTAAATAAGCCTATCAATTTAATAAAAATGAAAGAAGTGTTTTATAGATGTACGCAAAAAATTGCGGATAAAAAATTCATGCAAAAACATTATCAGCAGATTGAAGAAATGAATATGTTGCATATAGGTAAAAAGGACTCAAGTGATTTTAGGGAGGCTAAACACATACTTGATGATTTAGAGCGCAACAAAGAGAATATTTCATGTATGTGGCGCGACAAACAAATTGTGCGCGATAGATTAAGCAGTCATGGAATAGACGTGGAATATTTTAGAACGCATTTTTCTATAAAAGTAATTGAATATTTTTTAAGCGTTATAAAAGGCGACGCGCAAGTTGGCAATTGTCCAGTCGTATTCGTGATGCTGGACTTTTTCAAACATAAAGATTTACCACTTAACGATGTATTTATGATTTGCGTTCATTTTAAAAATAGCGTCACCTCATATATCTTTAATAAATACACCTTTAATGAAGAACTATTTGAAGACGTATCCCTAATCGTTGATAAAAATTTTGAGGGAGTGGTAATTAATTATCTTAAAATGAAAAAGTGCGATGAAAAGATTGCTCAAAAAATGAAACCTATAGAAAAAAAACAAGAAGTTAAAGAAATAAAAACATTTGACGAAGTTACAAATTACGTTGAGTACGTATTGGAAAACGATGTTTATGAACTTCAAGATTTAGAAGAGGAAATTGACAATTTGGCTATTTCCGTAACAAGTGATAAAGATTTAGACGTTAACGACATTGTAGTGCTTGGCTCTAATATAAAAAGATATGGAGCGATATTAAGCAATTATCCTCTATTTTCCGAACTCGGAAATAGTATTATAAAACTTGGAAATTCTTTTCAAAAAAACACTCAAATTCTTTATGACGACAGAGAAAAAATGGCAAATATAACAGCTTTGCTCGAAGGTTTCGTGAATGATTTAATTGTTTGGAGAAAAGAAATATTTGATAATAATATACAAAACCCATATTTTTTAAACGACTCCTTTTTCTCCAACGTAGATACGATAATAATGTTTATCGAATATGACGAATCACAAGACTCTTTCGTGGATGCGGATGACGTAGATTTTTTTGATTTTTGAAAGTTTGCTCAATACTCGCGAAGTCTAATTTCAAATCTACTCATGACTGAAAATATACTAAAGATATGACGCCATTTTAGTACTCTCTTAAGAAATATTAGCTAATATATTCATACTAAAACAAGCTCTATACGGTACAGTAGAAGGGTTTCTTTTAATCTAAATTAATAGTAGTTATAAATCTTAAATAAGCCATTAGTGGTCAAAGGAGAATATATGCAATTAGGTTTCCTAGTTGATTTACACCTATGTATGGGTTGTAAAGGTTGTGAAATCGCATGTAAAGTGGAAAATGAAGTTCCGCTTAGCACATGGAGATTACGCGTTAAATATGTGGATGTGGGAAGTTTTCCAGAAACAAAGAGAACTTTTACGCCTCTAAGATGTAATCATTGTGAAAATGCTCCATGTGAGAGAATTTGTCCAGTATCCGCGCTTCATTATCTAGATAATGGAATTGTAAATATAGACAAAGAGAGATGCATAGGTTGCGCAGGTTGTATCATGGCTTGTCCTTATGGGGCTATTTACATAGATCCTGAAACTCAAACAGCTGATAAATGTACGTATTGCGCGCACCGTATCGCGTCGTCGATGATGCCAGCTTGCGTTGTCGCTTGTCCAGTCGAAGCGAATATTTTTGGTGATTTGGAAGATCCTACTTCAAATATCTCTCAATACATTCAACGTCACACCGATGTTCAAGTGCGTAAACCTGAAAAGGGAACTAACCCTCATCATTATTACGTTGGAGCTAGTCAAGCTCACCTTAATCCTCTCGCGTCAAGAAGAGAAGAAGGCTATAACTTGTTTAATAAGATTACTACACTTCCAGTAGGAGGACACCACTAATGATACATGAAACTTTAGCGGCGACAAACGCCGTAGTAACTTTAGACGTAGCGTTGCCAGGCATAGTTTGGCCTTGGTTGGTTACGGTTAATATGTGGGCAAAAAGCATTGGTACTGGTCTTATTTTTATGATTTTCTTATTAATGAAGAAAAATCCTAATGAAATGGGTTCTTTAAGAACGCCAACTATTATAGTATCTTTCGTCATGATGAATATCTTTTTATTGTTTACTCTTGCGGATTTACACCAGCCATTTAGAATGTGGCATATATTTTTCTATTCTCACTGGACTTCGGCAATTACGGTTGGCGCATGGATGGCAACGATTTTTGTTGGTCTTGAAGCGCTTATGATAGCTGTGGTATTGTTCAAAAAAGATACGGCGTTGTTTGATAAACTACTGTTTTGGACAACGCTTTTAGCAATCCCAGTTACATTGTACACAGCGGCGCTTATGGCGGAAGCCACTGCGAGAGAACTGTGGCAAATGCCTACGGAATCAGCTCAAATGATTTTAGCGGCGACTCTTTCAGGTTCAGCGGCGATGATTTTGCTAGGTGGTTCAAAACTTAGTGATGAAAGCAAAAAATTCTTTGGAGCGATCCTTGGTTTAAGCGCGTTAATGGCGTTTATTATATATATGTCAGAATATATCTTCGGCGCTATGAAAGCTGAAGAAGTCGCAGCCGTTCTTCATTACATAAAAGGTGATGGCGAGTACGCGACTATGTTCTGGATTGGACAGTGGGTTGCTTATATCTTACCAATGACGTTAGTTGTTTTAAGTAGAGTGAGCAATAGTGATAGTATTTTAAGTCTTGCAGCTATTTTAGCAATTGTAGGTCTGTGGGTAGTTAAACATGTTTGGCTTATTATTCCACAATTATTACCGTTAAGTTAAGGAGAAAGTATAAATGTATTTACAAAGTAGAAGAACATTTTTAAAAGGTGCCGCGTTTAGCGTTGCGGGCGTTGCAATCGCTAAGGGCGTATTTACAACTGACGCAGTCGCTGAATCAGTAACTCAAAGCAAGTTTACTGATACTCCTGAAACAATTTCATTTTATCCTGATCAAAAAGATTGGGATAATTTCGCAGAACTTGATGGAACTGACTGGAAACGTGGTGGCATAAGCCGTCATGGCGTGCAATCAGCTGAAAATCCAGATGGTATAAAAGTTAACAACTACACCATTGTTCCAACGGTTTGTTCAAACTGTGAAGCTGGTTGTGGTCTAACGGCATGGGTCGATAAAGACACTATGACGGTTAGAAAATACATGGGTAATCCACTTCACACTGGTTCTCGTGGACGCAATTGCGCAAAAGGTTACGCCGTAACTTCTCAAATGTACGATCCAGATCGTATTCCGTTTCCATTAAAGCGCGCTCCAGGTTCTAAACGTGGCGAAGGTAAATGGATTCGTACGTCTTGGGACGAAGCGATGGAAACTATTGGTAAAAAAATGCATGACACGCTTAAAGTTGGCGATGAAATGTCAAAAAAATTGATGATTTATCATGTCGGTCGTCCAAACGAAAATGGTTTCGGTCACCGCGTTCCACACTCAATGGGCATTGATGGTTTTGACTCTCATACAAACATCTGTTCGGCAGGCGCTCGTCAAGGTACGATTCAATGGGCCAATGATGACAGAAACTCACCAGATTGGGGTAACGCTGAACTGATTTTCCTACAATCGTCTCACGCGGCGGACGCTGGGCACTATTTTCAACAATCAGCTGGTTTAATTGCCGACGCTCGTAAGCGTGGCGCCAAAATGATTACGATTGACCCTCGTATGTCTAATTCCGCTGGTATGTCCGATCTTTGGATTCCAGCTTGGCCAGGAACGGAAGCGGCTCTTTATCTGTATCTTGCAAATCGTTTATTAAATGAGAACAAGAAAAATGGTGAGAGTTACGTAGCTCATGATTTTGTAAAAGAATGGATAAACTGGGATCGTTTAATGGATAATAAAGATTATCTTAAAAAAATGATAGGTTATGGTTATATTTCTAAAATGCCTAAAGATGACTCTTATGAATCATTTATAAAATTAGCTCAAGAACTTTACGCTCCATACACTAAAGAAATGGTTGTTCGTGAGTGTAAGCTTGAGGGAATGGAGTATAAATTAGACCAACTGTGGGATATGTTTTCAAGCGCTGGTTCTAAAATAGCGACTTATCTATGGCGCGCGGGACCAATTGGTCATCGTGGCGGTTGGATGAATACTCGCTCTGGCTTTTTGCCTTTGGCTCTTGTTGGAGCGATGCGTGGAGATATCGGTGGGGTAGGCATGCATCACTGGCATGAAGTTTCCGTTGCTGGAAAAGGCGATCAAGCTACTGTCGCGGGCGAGCGTCCGGCTAAAGTTGACGCGTGGAACGAAATTGCATGGCCACCAGAGTATCCACTTTCATCATATGAGATGAGTCATTTAATGCCTCACCTTCTCATGGACACCGAGTGGCAACAAAAATGGATAAAAAAAGGTCTAAACGTTCCAACTAAACTTGCTGTTTGGTTCCCTCGTATGTACAATCCCGTTTGGATTAATCCAGATGGTTTTAGATGGATAGAAGCGCTTAAAGATGAAACAAAAGTTGAATTATCTTTTAACCTTTCTCCAACATGGAGCGAAACTAACTGGTATTGTGATTATATACTTCCAGTTGGCCTCGCAGGTGAGAGAAATGATCAACAGTCAACGCCATCTAAACCAGAACAACGCATAGAGTTCCGTCAAGCGGTTATTCGCGTCGCGGCTGAAAAAATGGGATGGAAAGCAAAAGATCCAACTCGCGCGACGCTTGAAGCGCATATGAAATATGGCTTAGGCGAAATATGGGAAGAGAGCGAGTTTTTTCCTAACTTGATGGTTCATCATGTGGATAAAGATGGTTCGTTAGGCATCCGTAAACACTGGGCGTCTAAAAAAGACCCATCTCGCGCTGTAACCGTACCTGAGTATTTTGACGCGGCCATGAGTCTTTTGCCAAGACTTAAAGAAACGGCTTCTAAAATGTACAAAGGTGAAGAATTTCCAGTGTATAGCTACATGAGAGACCATGGAGCGTGGACTGAAAAAACAAACGTTTACAAACCACAAGAAGAAGAGCTTAGATTTGATGGTTCACATTACTACGCGCATGGTAAAAAACACCATAAATCTGAAGTGAGAAAAGATAAATTTGGCACTTTATGGATTGAAGAAGACGAGCGTCAACACTCCATCGGTATTGAAATTAATGGAAAACTTCATGAAGGATTCCATACGTTAAGTAAAAAACTTGAGTTTTTCTCTGAATGGTTTGCAGAGTGGAAATGGCCAGAATACGCAGTGCCTATTTATCCAAGAAACGAAAGTGAATTAACAAAGATGAAGCATATCGTTACTCAAGTTCACCATACGATGATGAAAGGCGATAATGAATTTGCTTTAAATACCATATTTAGATTACCATATAACATTCATACTCGTTCAGTGAATTCCAAGCATCTTATGGAGATTTCACAAAACCATAATCCTGTTTGGATTTATACGAAAGACGCTGAAAAACTTGGCATTAAACGCGGTGACGCGATTCGCGTAAACATTACAGATACCGTTTGTGGACTTGACAGTGGTTACTTTATAGCGATGGCGGTTCCAACCGAAGCGACGCGTCCAGGCGTTTTGGCTTGTTCACATCATGCTGGAAGATGGAAACTTAAAAATTCCGTAAATATTCCAGGATTTGAACATGCGTTAGGCATCATGGGCGTTGGCGCTCCTAGATACGACATGACGAATGACGGTAAAGTTGGAACGCTTAAGCCTGCAGAGGGAATCAAACCTCGTCATGACGTGTGGCAATTTAAAGAGTACAACAAAGACCTTGACAATATCTGGTGGGACGGACTAAGTGGCGCATGGCAAAACGCCGTAGCCGCCACTCACTCTGATCCAATCGCCGGTAATCACGCTTGGCATCAAAAAGTTGTTATTGAAAAAGCAAAAGAGGGTGACGTTATTGGCGATATTTACGTCAACTACGAAAACAACTTTAAAATTTACCAAGAGTGGAGAGATCAACTTACTCGTCCTCTAGCGGTTGGTGATAAGTTACGTCGTCCACAGCACATTAAACGTCCTGCGGTTCCACTTTCCAACAAAGCTTACGCGATAGAGATTAAAGCGTAATACTTTTCTTACTAAAGCCCACTTTATGTGGAGCTTTAGTAAACTTCCACTATTAAAAACTAACTATCCAAAGGTACATTGCTGATGCAAGAAGATTTAAAAACTGAGCAGTTGGCTCGTGTAAATATATATGCTCTGATTTCTAGAATACTGATGAATGAAGTTGATGAAAAGCTATTAAAGTTAATTACGGAAGATGAAAATATGATGTCGTTTTTTCCAGAATTTTCTAAATGGGATAGACGTAAACATATGAGCGCTAAAAATTTAATTGAACAATATCTAAATGTTGATTTTACTAACCTTTTTTTGCTTCATTTGATTCCTTATGAATCTTTTTACATGAGAGATGATCAGCAGATGGAGACTGGCGGAGACAATCCGGTTCAAGCGCTTTACAACGCTTTTGATTTTAGAGTGGAGTTGGACGAAGCCAGAGTCATGAGCGCCGATCATATTGGCGTGGAGTTGGAGTTTATGTATAAACTTTGTGAAGCGCAATATAAAGCGCTTGAAGATGGAGAGCTAAAAGTGGCGTCTGAAATTGCGGGCATTCAATACAACTTTTTAAAAGACCATCTTTTGGAGTGGGCTCCAATGTTTTTACTTAACGTTAAGTTGGAAGCGGGAACGGCTTTATATTTCGACGCGGCGGATTTGGCGATAGAGTTTATGCTTAGCGATTTTGAGTATCTTACAGAGCTTAAAGAGACCACGTTCATTGAGAACGCCCTTGAGGAGAGTAAATAATGGACATGAAAGATTTAAATGAATTAAGAGGCGAATTCGAGCAGCTTCAGCGTCAAAATATGCAAAGTGATTGTGAAGATGGCTCATGTATGACTGATGATCAAAGTCGTGAAGATTATCCTGATTATTTGGCCGCGATTTTTACTGAGATTATGCCTCCCGTGAAGAGCGGCATATATATTTCGCGATGGGATTTAAAAAGCATGGCGGGAGAACTCGATGAATCTTTCGCTCTTGATGTTCGAGAAAGAATGTTTCAAAAGTTTATGCAGTGGATAGGCACTCCGGACGACATGAAGCTAGTGATTGAACAGTTCCATAACAACATAAACGCCAAGTGTGACATGTATAAAGAGTATTCTCTTAAATATCCATCAAGTAAATATATTTTTGACGCAAAGATAGAAAAAGCCCAATCGGCTAAAAAATATTTGGATAAAGTTTATATAGAATTTTTTACTTAACGGTCATTCCTCAAATAATCAGAATAAAATATAGTTTTTTTCTGATTACTTTCTGCCTTTCCTAATAATTATTATAAATTTTAAACTTTTTTTTGTATAATTTTATCTATTATACTAAAGGAAAATTATGAAACTTGCTGTTACAAAAGGTAAAATTGGAGTTCGTCCCGATATTGCCAAACCCCATCCTGGTTTTTTTTACGAAGTTGGTGAAGAGAGATTTAGAAAGCTTGTTTTTGACCATTACGACTCTATCAAAACAAGTGATATTAAGTTTTTATTTCCCGTTTTTGACGACGATGATTTTGCCGAAGCTCAAAAACACGCGGCTGACTTTTTGATTGAAATTTCCGGTGGACCCGATTATTTCACCCAGACGAGAGGCGAACATCAAATGGTCGGTCGCCACGCTCCTTTTCGCATAGACGAAGCAAGCCGCGTTACTTGGCTAACTCTTTATATCCCATTGCTTGAAGCGTTAGTTGAAGAAGGCGTCAGTGAAGAATACATTCAATCTTTTTGGAATTATCTCAACGTTTTTTCGATGTGGCTGGTCAATACGAAAAGTTAAAAAAAGAGGCCGCTTGTGAGACGCTTTTTTTGAGAGAGTCCTTAAACTAAAACTCCACAAATTCTCTTTGCCTCTTTCTAAAAAAGGCGCATTTCGCGTAGCCAACGTTTTTGGCCATTTGCGTCACTTCGTTGTCAAATAGAGATACTTGCTCAGGCTTGTGGGCGTCTGACGCAAACGTTATGGGTATGTCCAGCTCAAACGCCCGTCTTAAAAGCGACAACGAAGGGTATGCCTCTTGAACGGGTTTTCTGTATCCCGCGGCGTTGATTTCTAAAACCATGTCAGCATTTTTTATGGCTAAAAGCGCATTTTTTGCCATCTCGTTTATATCTTTGTTGGGCATAAATTTGAAAACTTTGATAAGGTCTAAATGTCCTACAATGTCAAAGAGTCCACTGTTCGCCATCTCTTCAATGGCGTCAAAATATTTTTGCCAAATTTTATCTATGTCTTCGCTCTCGTATCTACCGATAAACTCTGGATTGTCAAATCCCCATTTATCAATAAAATGAACGGAACCTATCAAGTAGTCGACGTCCGCTTTTAAAACTCTTTCATCCATATGGTCTTTAAGATAATCGACCTCATAACCGCAAAGTATTTCTATTTTATCTTTATACTTTGTTTTGTTTTTTAGCACGTCATTTTCATAAGCTCTCATTTGCTCAAATTTCATGCGGTACTCTGGGTCAAAGTCCATGGGAGCATGATCCGAAAAACCAAAATATTTCGTTCCCGACTCGATAGCCTTTTGAATATATTCATGCATCTCGCCTTGGGCATGGTTACATAGTGGCGTATGGTTATGTAAATCAACTATCATTTGTTTCTCTCGTTTATAGAATTTATGTTATTTATGTTATTATAGTGACAATTAATAAATTGCACCAATTTAAGATGGAGATTTTATATGACTCAGGAAGAATTAGACGAGTTGATGAGTGGCGCTGTAGACGATATGGATGCGCTTGATGATGAAGTTATAGATGAAATCGAAGATGATGAAGATATATCCGAAGATATGTTTGAAGAAGTTGCAAAGAGTGAGAAGCCAGTTACAAAGAGCGACAAGCCAGACGGATACTCTGATAACACGGCGCACCATTGGCCACTTCCCGCAACCGATGAAAATAAAATGGTTCATCAATTAGACGACGTAACGAAAGAGAGTGAAGAAAAGGCCACTGAAATTTTTGACATTATTGAAAATATAAGCAGTGATTTAATGGCTGAAGAAGAAAATCTTCAAAAGGTTGTCGAAGCCATAGAAAGCAACGTGAAATTATTTACAACTTTAAGAAATAAATTTCCTGACGTTGCGGCGTTTAAAACGCAACTTGAAATTAACGAGACGGCGTTGGAGGACATGAACGGCACGATTGAAATACTCCAAAATAGTGGAGACTCCATCATGAGCGTTATGGACATTATGCAGTATCAAGACATACATCGTCAAAAAATAGAGCGAGTCATAAACGTGATGCGAGCTCTATCCAAGTATATGAATACTCTTTTCGAAGGCAAGATAGATGATGAAAAACGCGTTTCGTCAGCGCAACACATTGCAGGTGACACTCACAACGAATTAGCGTCGACGGATGACATTGAAGCGCTTTTAGAACAGTTTGGAAAATAATGAAAAAAGTAGAACTCCTTTCTCCCGCTGGAACGCTAGAAAAACTTAAAATTGCGCTGGATTTTGGCGCTGACGCCGTTTATGGCGGAGTGAGCCACTTCTCTCTACGGATTCGTTCTGGAAAAGAGTTTAGTTTTGAAGAGTTTGCCGAAGGCATCGCTTACGCTCATGAAAGAGGAAAAAAAGTCTACGCGACCATAAATGGCTTTCCCTTTAATTCTCAGATATCTCTCCTGAAAAAGCATATCGTAACAATGGCGCAACTTAAACCCGACGCTTTTATCGTAGCGACTCCCGGCGTTTTAAAATTGTGTCACGACTTGGCTCCAGAGATGCCATTGCATCTCTCGACGCAAGCAAACGTGATGAACGTGTTAGACGCTCAAATTTATCATGAAATGGGCGCCACTCGCATAATTACTGCGCGCGAAATTTCACTCAAAGATTTGATCGCCATAAAAAAAGAGTTGCCAAACTTAGAACTTGAAGTTTTCGTTCATGGCTCTATGTGTTTCGCTTATAGTGGAAGATGCCTTATCTCCACTCTTCAAAGCGGTCGCGTTCCAAATCGTGGTTCATGCGCGAACGACTGTAGATTTCCTTACGAAATGTACGCAGCAAACCCTGAAACCGGAACTCTCTTTAGACTAGAAGAAGACGAAGGCGTAGGCACTTACATTATGAACTCCAAAGATTTAAACCTTGCTTCGCATATGCAAGAGATTTTAGAAAGCGGGGTTGTTGATTCCATAAAAGTCGAAGGTCGAACAAAGACGGCTTACTACGCGGCAACGACGGCGAAAGCTTATAGAATGGCGCTCAATGATTATTACGAGGGAACTTTGGATAGCGACAAATACCAATATGAACTTCAATCGCTACAAAATCGCGGCTATACCGACGCTTATCTCATATCTCGTCCATTTGAAAAGCATGACACTCAAAGTTTAGACTTTAGCATGCAGTATGGCACGCATCAGGTGAGCGGAGTCGTCAACGAAGAGGGCACGCATTTTTTATGTAAGTTCAAAACCTTGCCAAATGATGAAATGGAAGTTGTTTTTCCACTTGACTCGGTTGTGCAAATAGTGGATAATGAAATTGGGTCGACTTATGAAAAAGATGGCAAGTTCTTTATGAAAATGAAACAGCTAAAAGCTCAAAATGGGAAAATATGGGAAGAAATACATAGTGGAAACGTAAACCCAATTGAATTGCCAACCACTTTCCCCTCATATACTTTTTTTAGGATACCAATTACCAACCTGTAGATTCCGCCACCCATAAAATAAGTATTGAAAAATAAAACGTTATAATTATTTAAATAAAAAATAGGAAAATTATATGAAATTTGTGTCAATTATAATAGGTTCAAAAAGCGATTATGAAGTAATGAAATCGTGTTCAGATACATTGGAGGCGTTTGGCGTTAGCTATGAAATGATTATCTCTTCCGCGCACCGTTCTCCAGAAAGAACGAAAGCGTACGTAGAGAGCGCTGAGAAAAAAGGCGCTCAAGTTTTTATAGCTGCCGCGGGAATGGCGGCTCATTTAGCGGGCGTTTTGTCTTCAAAAACCATTAAACCAATTATAGGCGTGCCTATGTCCGCTTCCGCCTTAGGTGGAATCGACGCGTTGCTTTCAACTGTGCAAATGCCAGCTGGAATGCCAGTCGCCACTGTGGCCATAGGAAAAGCCGGAGCGATAAACTCCGCTTATCTCGCGATGCAAATTTTAGCTCTAAGCAATGAAGAACTGAGCGTAAAACTTAAAGAAGATAGAATATCAAAAGCGAAAAAAGTTGAGATGGACTCTTTAGAAATAGAGACTATCATAGCGTAAACTTTAAATAGAGGAGTTGTCATAATGTGGATGAGCGATGAAGAGTATTGTAATTTAACTGGTTTAGACGCATCTGCCGTTGAAGACTTGATAGGGAGTGGTAAACTAACTGTAAAAGTTGAAGATGGCGTTAGATATATTGACCCATCTAAAGGCGCTAGAGAAGTTATAGTTCCCGCAAAGTTAAGAGAACTCTCAGCGCGAAACACTCATGAGATGATCGTTCAACCAGAGTTTGTTGAAAAAACCATTGGCACCATCATCAATCTCCATGAAAAAGTTCTTGACGCCAAAGATGAAACGATAACGGCTGTAAGAGTGGAAAATGAATTTTTACGCGAAGCGCTCGGTTCATTGCAAGAGCTTTATGAGGAGGATAGAAAAACTATTCATACGCTTCAAGAACAACTTAAACTTTCTCAACAAGACGTAGAGTTCATGAGGCGTAAATACAAACTTATGTGGAACAAAGTCATTGACGAGAACACCGACTAGCGATGCTGATAGACGAAGCATGCGTTGGTTGCATAATAAACCAAAGTATTAAAGTGTCAAAAGCAATAGGAGCCGATGACGGATTGAGAGAAAAACTCACTCATGCGGTTGATGACATGAGTAAAAGTTTTTCATTTTCGAACAATCCCCCAGAAATTGCCGCAGACGTTTATGAAATGATGGCGACGCTGGCTCACAAAACCGACCTTTACGATAAAGTCAAAGCCCTCTCAACAAAAAAAGCCCTTTCCTTCGTGCCACTACTCGAAGATAAACTAGCCAAATCAAAAAATAAACTCTTAACCGCCACAAAAATTGCGGTTGCGGGAAACGTTATAGATTTGGCCGCCGAGGTAGAGTTTGATCTGGAAGAGGAACTTTCTAAAATATTTCATACGGATTTTTCACACAACGATTTTTCTCAATTCGAGCAAAAACTTTTAAAAGCGAGAACCGTTCTCGTGATAGGGGATAACGTTGGCGAACACGTATTTGATTTTCTATTTATTAAAACGCTGCAGCGACTCTATCCAAACGTATTTTTCTCGTACATGGTGAGAGGAAATCCCATCATTAACGACGTAACGATGAAAGAGGCGAAAGAAGCTGAATTTGACAAACTGTGCAACCTTGTCGACAGTGGGGTAAATACTCCTGGCTTTACGTACGATAGAGCCAATCAAGCGTCGCAAGAACTTTTTGACTCCGTAGATTTGGTTGTGAGCAAGGGCATGGGCAATTACGAGTGTTTAAGTCCATCTCATAGAGAGGGCATATGCTTTTTGTTAAAGGTCAAATGTGGAGTCGTGGCAAACTCGCTACAAAAAGAGATTGGAGACATTATTTGCAAAGTAGTTTAGGAATCAAAAGCCCGATAGAGCGGTAAATAATAATTATCTAAAGTTTGGTCTCGCGTTTAAATACTAAAAAAGTGAAATAGGCTATAATTGCGCAATTAATTAACAAGGCGATACATGATAACTTTTAGCGAAATGTTACTAAAACTACAAGAATTTTGGATGAAAGAGGGCTGTAACGTTGTTCAGCCGTATGACATTCCATCGGGAGCGGGAACTTTTCATCCCGCCACTTTTTTGCGTTCACTTGATTCCACTCCTTGGGCTACGGCGTACGTAGCGCCTTCGCGTCGTCCAACGGATGGCAGATATGGAGAAAACCCTAACAGACTAGGTTCGTACTATCAGTTTCAAGCGCTCATCAAACCCTCTCCGGACAACATTCAAGAACTTTATTTAAAATCGCTAGAGTATCTAGGTCTTGACGTCTCTTTGCATGACATTCGTTTTATTGAAGATAATTGGGAATCGCCAACTCTTGGAGCGTGGGGACTTGGCTGGGAAGTTTGGCTCAATGGCATGGAAGTTACGCAGTTTACGTACTTTCAACAAGTTGGAGGCATAGAGTGCAATCCCGTCGCCGTTGAGATTACCTATGGAACGGAGAGACTCGCCATGTATCTTCAAGGCGTAGACACCGTTTTTGACATAGTGTGGAATGAAGATAAAAACGGCAATAAAACTTTATATAAAGACGTTCATAAAGAGAGCGAGATTGAGTTTTCAACGTATAACTTTGAAGTGGCCGACACGGAGATGCTTTTTGCCGAGTTTGCCGCAAAAAGCGCCGAGTGTGAAAGAACGTTGGAAGCGGGACTTCCTTTACCCGCGTACGACTTATGCATGATGGTGTCAAGCACTTTTAACGTGCTTGACGCGAGAAAAGCCATAAGTCAAACGGAGCGTCAAAACTACATGCTTAAAATTCGTGAGCTTTCCAAGGGCTGCGCGGAGTTGTACAAAGCCCAAGAGCCTGAACGATTGAAGCGGGTGAAAGCGTAAATCATACGTGATCATGGAACTAACGAAAGAGCAGCAAACAAAATTTGAAAAACTTGGCGTCGGTAGTTTTTGCGAACTCGCTCTGCTCATCCCTCACTCTTATGAAGATTACCGTCTTCATAAGAAACTTACGCCTCACTCAAACCAACTCATAGACGCGACGGTCGAGTCCGTAATTCGCGCGCCCAATACGATCCAAATAACTTTTTACGCGCACAATTTCGGACACGCCATAACGGGAGTTCTTTTTCGTCCAAAGCCATACATGACGCACCAGTTCGTCGTTGGAAGTCGCGACTACTATTTTGGCATGATAGAGTGCAAAGCGGGCTATTGCTCCATGAGCATGCCCAAAAAGATTACGCAAGCAGGCGCCATAACGCCAAAGTACAAATTGGCTTTGAGAAGCGACGCAATGGCTCGTTTCGTCTCAAAGAATTTAACGCATGAGAGATTAGTCGCAGAGGGGCTAAACGCAAAAGTGGCGCATGATATTCTAAGGCTTCATTTTCCAAGTTCGGAGAGTTTGGACTCCAAAGAGTTAAGCCAAAGCGCCTTATACGCTTTAAAATACACTGAACTTTTCCTCTACATGAAACAGTTGTCCTCCAAACGCCGATATTTCGAACCCATAAAATCCATCAAAGCCACATACTCCAAGTGGGTAAAAACGCTCCCCTTCAAATTGACGAACGAGCAGTTGCAAGCCATCGAAGACGTCAAAAGCGATTTTGCCAAAGAAGTGGCGGCGAAACGCATGGTGGTCGGAGACGTAGGAAGCGGAAAGACCATGGTCATTTTGGCCGCGGCGTTTATGATGGGAAAAAATCGTGCCGTTTTGATGGCGCCAACCACGTTGCTCGCAAATCAACTCTTTGAAGAGGCGGGGAAATTTTTGCCAAGTTTGAAGAGCGTCTTGGTGACGAACAAGAGCAAAAAAGAGGACTTGTCAGCATACGACTTTATCATAGGCACGCACGCGCTTCTTTATAGAGAATTGCCAAGCGCCGCTCTCGTCATGGTGGACGAACAGCACCGTTTTGGAACGTTGCAGAGAAACATGCTAGAAAAACTCGTCACGAGCGGCGAGAAAAAACCGCATTATTTTCAGTTCTCCGCCACGCCGATTCCTAGAACGCAAGCCATGATAGAGACCGCTCACATAGACGTGTCTCTCATAACGAGCACGCCGTTTGTCAAAGACATAACAAGCAAGGTCATTCACAAAAGCGACTTTGGCAATCTGCTCGCCCACATAAAAGGGGAACTCTTCAAAAACAATCAAGTTTTACTGGTTTATCCATTGGTTGAACAGAGCGAGGCGATCGCTTATCAAAGCATTGAAGAGGCGCGTGGCTATTGGGAGAAAAATTTTGACGACGTATACGTCACACATGGAAAAGATAAAGACAAAGAACGAGTGTTGCTTGATTTTAGAGAAAATGGAAAGATTTTGGTGGCGACGACCGTCGTTGAGGTCGGCATATCTCTTCCTCGTCTGAGCACGGTAGTGATAGTCGGAGCCGAAAGGTTGGGTCTCTCAACGCTGCATCAGCTTCGAGGACGCGTGAGTCGAACGGGACTAAAAGGCTACTGTTATCTTTACTCAAACCAAGAAAATTCAAAAAGATTGGACGAATTTGTAAACACCACCAGCGGATTTGACATTGCAAATTTGGATTTGAAGTTTAGAAAAAGCGGTGACTTGCTTAAAGGCGTCAACCAAAGCGGAACGCAGTTCAAATGGGTTGATTTAGCGGAGGACGCGGAGATCGTTAAAAGCGTAAAAGACGCGATTCTATAAAAGCTTGTAAATATATTTTGGATATTATACGCTTATGAAAATACAAACGCA
>CALDOC010000089.1 GCA_937914675.1 uncultured Sulfurimonas sp. | reverse complement strand
CTTCAATATTCGCCTTTTTAGACGCTTCTTGCAATCGCGTCAAGTCACTTTTTTTCACTTTTTGATTAGCGTATTTGCAGTTGCCGACTATGGTTTTTCCACTTTGGGTTTTAGCGTAAACGTCAAGTTCCGTTTCTCTATCCCAATACGTTCCAATCTCCACAATCTTATCGTCTTTAAAGCTGAGTTTTAGGTATTCATGAGCGAGTTGTACAAAGGTGAGGCGTACAAACTCATTCTCATTGTTTTGAAATCTTTTCTTTACTTCCGAGTAGTCGCCATCGCGTATCCCTTTAAAAAGGGGCGATATGAACGCGAACCAAAATCTCATAAATGGCGTTGTAAAGAAGAGCTTGTTGTCCACCTTCTCATTTGTTTGCCATGAGGTGAAAACGTTTCTCGCTTTTTCAACTCTTATGATTCCTCTTTGAATAAGCGCTTCTACGGCGGCGTCTCCCACGTCCTCGGCGACGTTGGCTCGTTTGTAGCTTGAGTGCGTTTTGCCGTCGCCTTGCGCGATTCCAGAGAGAACCGAGTGGTAGACGGGCGCGCCCGACGTAAGCTCGGTAACGTCGTTGCGTATAAATCTATAATCGCTCAGTATAAGTTTTTCGATAAGCGCAAAGGAGTCTTTGTCGGTTTCTACGTTTCCCCAGTCGACGCCGCCAAAGATAGAAAATTTTTCTATCGCGTCTTCAAGAGTTTTTGGCTTGTGGTCTGCGTAAAATGATTGAAATTGTTGAGTTAACGTTTTGTTGTTCGCAGTCATAAGAGCGCCTTTTAGTTAAGTGTGAAATTATACAATAAATCTCTACGCAATTGTTACTCGCTACTTTTGCATAATCGTCTTATGAGAACATGAATGGCGTCATTATTAGTAATTGTTATGCTACAATTGCCAAAATAAATCTTAAGGAACAAAAAATGAAAAAGTTAAATTTAATGGCGATGCTTATAGGCGCGGCTCTATTTGCGGGAATTGGAGCGGTTTCGCTAAGCGCTAACGATAAATGTGGCGCGGGCAAATGTGGTTCAGAGATGAAAGAACCAGCGAGCAAATGCGGCGAGGCGAAGTGTGGCGATGAGAAAGAAGCTCCAGAAAAAAAATGCGGCGATTCAAAATGCGGCGATGAGAAAGAAGCTCCAGAAAAAAAATGCGGCGATTCAAAATGCGGCGATGAGAAATAGGAGTCTAATTTCTCTTTAATCTCCATTATCTTTTTCCCATGTTTTATGCATGGGACCCTTACCCAAGCGCGTTTTATAATCCCTCTTTGCTTCTTATCTGATTGACAAGTGAAAAAATCATAAACTTTTGAGTAGTTTTTCGCTACAATGGAAATAACTTAAATATTAAATTTTATTATCCAAAGGGGTTTATATGCCATCTTCTTCAATGAGCGCCGTTTGTTCGGAAATACTCTCTCCAGAGAGTTTAAACATTAGCGATGAGCTTTTTGACATTGTCATGAGAGAAAAAATAGTTACCAAGATATCAGACGATATTGAAAAACCGTCAATCAACATCTACGCCCTTTCTCAATTATACTTATCTTCAATCATACCGATTTTACATGACTTTGGTTTTACGATCATTGACGAAGTCGCGTATAAAATCGTAAAAAATAGCCAGAACGTTTACATCAACCGCTTCAATCTAAAAATAGAGGATATGAAAAGATTAACCGATTCCAAAGACAATATAGAAAAAGTCATATCGGATTCCCTCAATGGAAAAATACTTACAAGATGTAGACTCTTCGCGCTTGTATATGAAGAGGATTTGTCCATTCGAAAAATAATGCTTCTTCGCGCGATGATTGAGTACATCGATCAGTCCGTCATCTCTTTAAATCAGGGAACCATACTCAACACAATCACTCAGTATTCAAAAATTTCTAAATTGTTCGTCGACTACTTTATGGCTAAATTTGACCCCAAACAGACAAAACGCGACAAAGTCCTTAAGGACATTGAAGAGAGAATAGAGAAGGAGATTAAAGAGGTTCCCAACATCATGGACGATAAAATATTAAAGCTGACCTACGCTTTGATTAAAAATCTTTTGAGAACGAACTACTTTTTCGAGAATGAATCAATCGCCTTTAAAATAGACACGAATAATTACGCGGAAAATTTAAAAGGTCTGCAACCCATGATAGAAGCTTTTGTGTATCATCCTTCATTTAGCGGACTGCACATGAGAATGAGTAAAATTAGTCGTGGCGGTCTTAGATGGAGCGAAAGACATGAAGATTATCGTCAAGAGATAAAATCGCTTATGATCACTCAAGAGGGAAAAAATTCCATTATCATACCCGATGGGGCGAAGGGTGGATTCGTTATACATGAAACGAAACAAAAGATAACGAAAGAGTTTTTTGAGACCGTTTACAGTAGCTTTATAAACAATATGCTTGACCTCGTAGACAACATGATAGACGGTAAAATAGTTCGAGACGAAAAAATTATCGCCTATGACGGCGACGACGCGTACTTTGTCGTGGCGGCGGACAAAGGGACGGCGTCCATGAGCGACGTCGCAAATGAAATCTCCAAAAGCAGAGGTTACTGGCTAGGCGACGCTTTCGCGAGTGGCGGAAGCAATGGTTTTGGTCATAAAGAGTTGGGGATTACCGCTCGTGGTTCGCTTGTCTCAACGGAGAGATTTTTTATAGAAAAAGGGATAGACATTAAAAAGACATCCATAACCATGGTAGGCATTGGCAGCATGAAGGGCGACGTGTTTGGCAATGGGCTCTTATACTCAAAGTCTTTTAAACTTTTAGCCGCCATATCTCATCAAGAGATATTTATAGATCCCACTCCAGATACGGCAGTAAGTTACGAGGAGCGTTCTCGTCTCTTTAGCGCGGAGGATGGCAGTTGGAGCGCTTACGATAAAAAACTGATTTCGCAAGGGGGAGGGGTGTTTTTTCGCTCTCAAAAAAGCATAGAGCTTAGCGCTGAAATCAAAAAAATGCTAAACACTACGAAAAAATCTCTTTCCGGCGAAGAGCTTGCCCGCAAATGTTTGATGATGAAAGTGGACCTTCTTTTCAACGGTGGAGTGGGGACGTACGTAAAAAGCGTCGATGAGAGCAATCTTGACATAGGCGATAAACAAAA
>CALDOC010000088.1 GCA_937914675.1 uncultured Sulfurimonas sp. | reverse complement strand
TGCAAAGAACACTCTCCGGCCTGATCGCAAATGGGACAATCGACGGGATGATTGATAAGCTCAAGCTCTAAAATAGCTGTACGAACTTTTTGGATGTTTTCGCCTTTTGAGTGAACCCTCATACCGCTTTTAACCAAAGTGTCGCAAGCGATTTGCGGACGCTTCTGCCCCTCAATCTCAACCATGCACATTCGACAGTTCCCATCGGCGCCAAGCGACTCATGGTAACAAAAGTAAGGAACTTTAATCTTCTCTCGTATAAGCAGGTCGATTAAAAGAGAACCCTCTCTCGCGCGGTACGTCACGTCGTCAACGATTACGTATGTCATTTCACTCATGATGCTTTTCCTTTTCCATCGAATTGAAATTATTTGTTCTATCAATAATACTTTTTTGATTGAACGCTCATTAAATTCATTCTTTGCTCTCCGATACAACAGCCTCAAACTCGCCTCTAAACTTCCCAACAAACGAAACAATAACCGCCGAAACGGCGGGGGCGAAGACGCAGATGGTTTTTCCATTCATGGTGTCGGCGATTTCTAGGAGTTTGTCCAAGTCCTCTTTGGTGGCTTTTTTGTCCAAAATCTTGCCTACGAGTTTGTCGCTCCATCCAGTTCCCTCACGGCATGGGGTGCATTGGCCGCATGACTCTTCATGGTAAAACTCTAAGATGTTTTTTAGCGCTTCGACCATGTTCGTGTCTTCGTCCATCACTATCATGCCGCCTGTTCCGAGCGAGCTTCGCGCGTTGCGGAGGGCTTCATAATCGAGCGTCAAGTTCTCGCACTCCGCCGCTGTCAAAACGCCGCATGAGACTCCGCCGGGAATGAGGGCTTTGAGCTTTTTGCCGTTTTTGATTCCGCCGCCGTAATGGTTTATGTACTCCATCATGGAAGTTCCAAATTCGGCTTCGTAAACACCCGGTTTGTTTACGTGTCCGCTCATCGCGAAAAGCAGAGTTCCGGGACTTTTCTCAGTACCATACTCTCTGTAAGCCTCCGCTCCGTTTTGCACTATGAAAGGCACGCTCGCTATCGTTTCGACGTTGTTCACAAGAGTGGGGTTGCCAAAAAACCATTCGGGTTCTTTTTGCTTTGGCTTAAGTCTTGGATGACCGCGTTTTCCCTCCATCGACTCCAAAAGCGCCGTTTTTTCTCCGCAGATGTAAGCGCCGGCCCCACGGTGGATGGTGACGTCGCACTCTTTTAAAAGTCCGGCGTCGTAGGCTTCGTCTATGGCGTTTTGCAAAACGTCTTGATACTGTTTGTATTCGCCACGGACGTAGATATAAGCGTGTTTGGCTTTGATGGCGTAACAGGTGAGCAAAATTCCCTCTATGAGCAGATGCGGGTCTTTTGAGATTATCTGTCTATCTTTGAAGGTTCCCGGTTCGCTCTCGTCGCAGTTTACGGCTAAAAAGGAAGGCTTTTCGCTATTTTGCGGCATAAGTTCCCATTTCTCGCCAGCGCTCGCTCCGCCTCCGCCTTTTCCTCTGAGGTTGGCGTCTTTGATGATTTGTATGATTTCCAAAGGAGAATACTCTTTCATCATTTGCATCGCTTCATAGGCGCCATGAGCTTTTGCGACCGCCAAAGTATGGCTGTTTGGTATCTCAAACTTGCGAGAAACTATCTTGCATTCTCTCATGACAACTCCTCTAAAATCGAGTCTACTTTGTCGGGCGT
>CALDOC010000087.1 GCA_937914675.1 uncultured Sulfurimonas sp. | reverse complement strand
TGATGGTTAATGCTTTGAATGTCAGTCGCTATCTCTTGAATTTCATGAGTGACGTCCTCGGTCAAGGCCTTGCCAAACAGCGTTAAAAAGCCCTGAATCTCCTCTTTTTGATTTAGACTGGCGTCGCTGTTTCGCACCATGGAGTTCGCTTTTGCGATTCCAAGATCCGATTTTTCAAGCGCTCTTTTGAGGTCGAGCAAAGAGAGAACTTTCCCCTCTATCATAGTAAGAGTGTTTCCAATGTTGTGCAGATAACTGCTAGCGCTCTCAAACAAACCGGCTTTATACGCTATTTCTGCGTCTTTTTCTATCAATTTTTCTCGTAACTGCGCTTCTATGTACTCTTTTGTTCTAACGTCAAGTTCCGAACTCACTTTATTAAAATTGTCGGTGAGACGATCGACCTCTTCAATCCCCACTTTTTTTCCTAAGTGATTATTTGGTTTACGTCCAAGATCCGAAGTTAGCAATGACAACTCCTGAATTGGCGAGGAAATTTTATGCGCTATCTTTAATGATTTTCTAAATAAGTAAGCGAAGAAAAGGATATAAAAAGTCACCATTAAACCAATGGCGATATATCCAATCAAATACGTTTTCTCTTTAAGTTCGTTCATAGCCGCGTAAATCTTGGATTCGTCGACTATGACGATTAAACGCCAACCCGTCTCTGGAATGCTCTCTTGACTTAACAAATAGTGATTTTTTTCATTTTCCAAAACGCTAAAATTTTGAAAATTTTGAAAAAATTCACTCATTTGCTCTTGTAATTTTTTATTTTTTATTTTAAAAAGGTTATACTCTTCGGGCTTTGAAATCGTTTGATTGACGCTACTCTGATAGACGTGCTCTTTGAGTTCTTTTAGTCCAAGTATGTTTTCCACCTCTTGGGGCATCGCAAGTATCATTCCTTTGGCGTCAACGAGAAAAGCGCTTCCTTGCCAAGGTATTTCCACGGAAAGTATGTTTTGAATAAGCGAATCTATCGTGACGTCCAATCCGCTCACGCCTTCTAAAAAATCATTTCCATAAATAGGAGCGATATTTGAAATCATCCAACCTTGCCCCGCCGGATCTAAATACGCGCTTGTCCAAACGGATGTTTTTTGAGGATTGTGAATTGCATCCGCTAGATAGTAAAAATTGTAATCTTGCATGATTAAAGTATCTCCATATTGCGCCGGAGCGTCTGGCATAAATGGGTATAAACGATTTAAGTTGTCCCATGAATTAAAATACGCTTGCGTGACGATTGGATTTGTGTCGACTATGGACTTCATCAAAGGATCTATCGATTCGCTGCATCTCGCTTTGCGTTTGGTTTGGGGAGTCATGGGCGTTTTTGAAGAGTAGTAAAGCGTAGCGCCTCCATTGTCTTTGTTTTTATGGTAAACGCCATTTTCATGCACTCTAAACTCTGGTTCGCC
>CALDOC010000086.1 GCA_937914675.1 uncultured Sulfurimonas sp. | reverse complement strand
ATGTTTAAAGAGATTACTTTTTGAAAACTGGTATAACGTTGTGAAACTGGACATTAAATCAATAAAAGCTAATGTTAAAATTATAATAACAAATATTAAATTCACTCGATTTGATAAGGCATCACTAATCACTTCAATTATACTCATTTAGACTTCCTGTGTTTGGCTCAATTATTTATTCAACCAACACTATATCATATTCGTATCTAATATCAAAGAATAAAAGAACACATATCTCCTACTCTTTAAACATTAAAAAGTAGCAAATTTAAGGAACTTCTAATTAGTATATAAAAATCTCTTAATTTTTTTAGTTGGAGTTTTTACAAACGGTTCTATTTGTTCAACAAATTTCACCATTTTGGAAAATGAGGACACCTTTGAGTTTACTTCTATCCTCATCTCTTCTAACAGGGCGCTTATCTTTCCTTTTATTTCTATTTCTGGAGTGTGATTCGCTTTAAGCATTTTGTCGATTAGTTCATAGTCCATGTGAACTCTAGCGACTAGTTTGTGGTCGTCTCTTTGCAAGACGAGCGAATCAAGTACAAATTCATGTTGATTGATAATCGCCTCTATCTGTTCGGGATAGATGTTTTCTCCTCCGCTGCCTATGATTACGTTCTTGCTGCGTCCGCTTATAAATAAAAAACCGTCTTCATCAATATAACCCAAGTCTCCAGTTAAAAACCAGCCATCTTCCATAACCGCGTTAGTCTGAGCTTCATCTTTGTAGTAGCCCATCATGACGCTAGGGGACTTGACTATGATTTCTCCTTCGCCAGTTTCAGGGTTTTTGTTTTTTATTTGAATTTCGACTCCGGCCATGGCCGTTCCGGTCGACTTTATTTTAATGGCCTTTCCCAAAACCGACCCGGCAATCAGAGGCGAAGTCTCCGTTAGTCCATATCCTATGATGTATGGAAAATTCGCTTCGATTAAAAATTGTTCAACGTAAGGAGACAAACTAGCTCCGCCTATGCCAAAGAATCGAAGTCTGCCACCAAAGGTCTCTATGAGTTTTTTACCAGCGATTTTATTTAAAAATTTTCGTATAAACGCGATTGAGTATAGAAATCTTATGATAAATGAAGACGTAAATTTTGGTAGAACTTTATTTTTGTAAATTTTTTCTATGATGAGAGGAACGCTAACCATCATGGTGGGTTTTACGATTGAGAACGATTTCAGAAGCACGCTAGGCGTTGGAGCTTTATCGATGTATTGAATGCTCGAGCCATGTAAAATCGGAATGATGAGGCCAACGGTGCACTCGAGCGTGTGCGCGAGTGGCAAGATGGATAAAAAAACGTCGTCCTGCGTTATTGAGATTTTTTCAAAAGCGCTCATTGCGTTGGTGACGAGATTTTTGTGAGACAACATGACGCCTTTGGAGTGTCCCGTCGTTCCCGAGGTGTATAGAAGCGCGGCCATATCCCCTTCTTCGGGCTCCTTTTCTTTAAAGGAAGGCATTTTCTGGGCTATTTTCGCTCCGTAACTACTCGTTGTAAGCTCATTTATGACGCTAAGATTGTCAAGTTTGATTACAAGTTTTAAGTCAGAGTGATTTAATTCTTCAATGGTCGCTAGATGTCTCTCTGAGACAAATACGGCTTTAGCTTCGGAATGTCTAATGATATGATGAACGTCGGAGGTGTGAAAATCTGGAAGCACTGGAACTATAACGGCTCCAAAATACGTAACGGCAAAGTAAGCAACGGCCCAATTGGGCATGTTCTCGCTTAGCAAGATAACTTTGTCCCCTTTACTGACGCCATTATTCTTCAGTAAAGAAACCATCTCTTGCACGTTTTGATGGAGTTGCTCGTAAGTCATAGGTTTTTGTGAAACTTTTGTGAGGACGTCTCTTGAACCATAAAGTTCTACTGAACGATCTAGCAAAGCTGGGAGCGTAAAGCTTTTTAAGTTTTCATAAGGATAGGTCATGTTTGTTCTTTGTGTTAATTTAGAATTTATTATACATACAAATAGTATATAAAAGATATTTATAGTTCATACTTGATGGATGAAGTGAAATATGAGTTAAATATTCACATTTTGAAAAATAAATCAAAATATCTAACTAAAAATATAATTTATTCTTTTGTATCAATATTGTACCATTCGTAAAATATATAAGTATGCAAAAGGCGCCATTTTGAGTAGAAGAAATAAAAACAAAGATACAAATAGCAATAGAGAAACGGTAACGTTTAGTGAAAAAGATTTTTTACCAACCACTCGCGCCGAGATGGACGCAAAAGGTTGGGACTATTGCGACGTCATCCTTGTGAGTGGCGACGCTTACATCGACTCTCCCTTTATTGGAGTGGCGATGGTTGGACGAATGCTTGAGCGCATGGGCTACAAGGTGGGGATGATAGGTCAACCTAACGTTAATTCGGCCGATGACATTTCGCGTTTGGGCGAGCCACGACTTTATTGGGGAGTGAGCGGTGGTAGCGTCGATAGCATGGTGAGCAACTATACCGCGACGAAAAAATTTAGAAATAGCGACGATTACACTCCGGGTGGAAAAAATGACAAGCGTCCGGATCGCGCCATAAGCGTTTATTGCAATCTTATTCGTCGCCATTTTAAAGATACCGTTCCATTGGTCCTTGGTGGCATTGAAGCGAGTCTTAGACGCGTGACACATTACGATTACTGGTCGGACAAACTTAAAAAACCGATACTTTTTGACTCAAAAGCAGACGTGCTTATCTATGGAATGGGCGAGATAGCGCTTGCACAACTAACAAAAGCCATGGATGAAAAACGCGACTACAGAGATATACGGGGCGTTTGTTACATATCCAAAGAGCCCGTTGCCAAGTATCATCAGATGCCTTCGCACCAAGATTGTTTAGACGACAAAGAGAAGTACATCGACCTTTTTGATTTGTTTTACGACAACAACGATCCCATCGCCGCCAATGGATTGTGTCAGGCGGTGGACTCGCGTTTTCTTATTCAAAACCCGCCATGCGACCATTTGAACGAAGACGAGATGGATGCGAATTCAAATCTTCCCTTTACGAGAGAACTGCACCCTTATTACGCGAAAATGGGGAAAGTAAAATGTTTGGAAACCATCAAATTTTCCATCATGACTCATCATGGCTGTTGGGGGGAATGCAATTTTTGCGCCATTGGCGTGCATCAGGGTCGCACCATTAGAACCCGTTCCGAAGGCAACATCCTTAAAGAAGCGAAAGATTTTAACAAGTATAAAGACTACAAGGGCATCATCAGCGACGTTGGCGGTCCAACGGCCAACATGTACGGTTACGAGTGCAATAAAAAGCTAAAACTCGGCACATGCGACCATCAACGTTGCGTAGACGCGTCTCATTTGTGCAAGTCTATGAAAGTCGACCATT
The DNA here is from genome assembly GCA_937914675.1 of uncultured Sulfurimonas sp. GTDB lineage: Bacteria > Campylobacterota > Campylobacteria > Campylobacterales > Sulfurimonadaceae > Sulfurimonas. The sequence continues at coordinate 10,508 of CALDOC010000086.1, read as the reverse complement.
CTCGTAACATAAACCTTTTGCGACAGGTTAGGGCGGTCGAGGGCGTCAGAAAAGCTTTCGTGGCGAGCGGCGTAAGGTACGACCTCATCACGGCGGACAAAGAACATGGTTACGAGTACTTGAAAGAGATGGTGAAACACCATATATCGGGACAGATGAAAGTGGCTCCGGAACATACGCAACAGCATGTGCTTGAGCTCATGGGCAAACCTGGAAAACAAACGCTAATCGACTTTAAAAAGTTGTACGACAAACTAAACGCGGAAGAGGGAAAACAACAGTTTTTGACGTACTACCTTATCGCGGCGCATCCTGGGTGCGAAGAAAAAGACATGCATGAGTTAAAACGCTTCACTACGGACGAGTTGCAAATGAATCCAGAACAAGCGCAAGTGTTTACCCCAACGCCGGGGACGTACTCCGCCGTCATGTACTACACCGAAATGGATCCTAAAACTCGTAGAAAAATATTTGTGGAAAAAGACACAAAGCGCAAAGAGAGACAAAAGCAGATAGTCGTCGCAAAGGAGAGTTTTTCTAGCGGTTTCGCGTCTTAAGGGGTTAGTTCTTAACCCTTTTCAACTATTCTAATTTTAATAGTGGTTTTATACAAAATTTCTTTTTTGCTCATAGTTTCTTTTTCACTTGGAAGTTTTTCTTTATTTGCAATCTCTTCTTTATAGGGAGGGAGAACGTAGGCGCCATGATAGTATTTGGAAAAAGCTTTTAGCGTTCTGAAAAGTTGCGTGTAAGTTTTCAAATAAGAGATTGTTATGGCGTAATAGTTTCCTATCTTCTCTTTTTTAATTTCCAATGAATTAACGTTAATAAGGCGTTTAAGAAGAGCGTCTTTTTCTACCAAGTCATTGGCTTGTATGAGCGCTTTTGAAGCGTTGAGGTTATTTGCGTAACTACCGAGTAATATCTTTCTCTCACTTGACAAAGCCAAAGTTATCGTCATCAACAGCAATAATAATAATTTCATGATTTAACTCTCTTCTCTTAGTAATATTATAGTTTTACGAGATATTATCACAATATTGCTTTTTTTATAGAAGTGGCGGTTAAAAAAATATAATCTTTGCCAGTAATGGTCACGCGAAACTTCTTTTGTTGGAGATACTTCTTGCAAAACATAACGTCCTTGTACAAAAGACCCATTTCTGAAAAAGGGTAGTTTTTGACGCGAGCGCCATATATCATCTCGCCATCTATCCATCTGCAATTTGGAAATCCAAGTATCATGGCGCCATCTTTTTTCAATTGGTTTTGAACTATTGACATAAATAAGGGATTAAATTCAAGGTTTGAGCTTTGAAGAGTTCCCACGCTGATTATCAAGTCGAATTCTCCCAAATTAAGTGAAGACAAATCGTTTACGTCATGGGCGTAAAAAGAGACGTTTGGATGATTTTCAAATTTATTTTTGGCCTCATTGATTGCAGAAACGCAGTAGTCGACTCCCACTAACTCTAAGTTTGTAAAATTTTTGGAGTATTTTTGTATAAGTTCAAACTCGTCCCCGCTATTGACGCCAAGGTTTAAAATTCGGACGCGAGAGTCAATCTTTACGTTTTGCAACGCCCTTAGATAGTGAGACGCAAAAGCGGGTTCTTCCATTTTGTGAATTTCGGAAAAAATGGAATTCACTCCGTACTTTTCCTCTTTTTCCGTAACGCTTTTATGAAAGCTAACGTCCTCTTCCAGTTTTTCCAAGCGAACGACAATGGTGTTTTTTGAGTTTACCAACGGCGTAAGCATTCTGCAGTTGAGACTTTGAGCTAAATCAGTCCAAGCTTTATATCCACGGTAAACATACTGTTTTCCTTGAACTTCTCTGACGTTTCCCGCATAGGTGGAACTGCAACAATCCGGGTTTATGACTTCAAATTCCAAAACTTTTTTTGAGGGTAAAACTTGAAGTTTTTTTTCCAAGATATTTATAATGTCAAGCATTGATTCTTTAGTAAAGTTTTGCATGATTAGCGGTGATAATATCTGTTTAAATCGTAAAGACCGGCTTCGCTCTTTTGCTCTTGATTGAAATCATTTTGAAACCAATCGTAAGTTTTCCAAAAGTTTTTGTCACCTCTTTGAATCCAATATTTTGACAACCTTTTGATATATTCATCATTATCCTCAAAATTTTTGATAACGTCAAAAAAATCAGGAAGATCTTTATACTTTACAATGGCAAAAACGTTAGGATAAGAACCAACGGAACCTTTGATGACGTCTATCGTGTCTAAATTTGAATTTAATGAATCCTCTTCGTTAAACATGGAATTGACATTGTCATGCCATCTATTGATTACAAGGGTGAAAACTTCGCTTGTATTGTCCTCAAATGTCACTTTAACTATGACGTTGTTAATTCCGCTACCGGTTACATGTTTTGTGAAACCTATTCCAGCGCCACTTATTGACCTTGCTCCATTTAGGACGTCTTGAACGTTGTTGAACTCTTTAGGCGTCTTAGGGCGCTTCTGGGACTCGTTAAAATAGTTTAAATAATCAAATTTTATATTTGTGGATTTCAGTACGCGCTCGTTTACAAGCTTTTCAATAAATTCACTTTTCGGATGCTTTGTAAGATATTTCATACTAAGGTTGTTATCTGAAATAGGAATCGTTTTTAAATCTTCAACGTCATCGTCGTTAACGTACCATGATTTAAACATCTCTAAACGTTTCTCTTGTGGCATGAAAGTTAAAAAGTTGAGTTCGCCTTCCACCCTTAAAAAATCCATATATCTTCGTATGTTCGCCTGATGAGACACGTTTCCAAAAACGTCATAACCCGCCACTAACGCATAGTAAATTCGCTCAAACTGTGGGTAATCAATAACCCACATTGTTTTTGGAAGTTTGCCTAAAATTCCATGGTGAACGGACGCGCTGTCGTAATGTCTATAGATTGTAAGCAGTGGAGAGTCATCCGAAACATTGCCTCTCCATATGTCGTTAACGTTTTGCCCATTAGGAAACGTATGACGGGTAAGCTCCTCTTTATGCGCAAAATACTCACGATACTTGTTTCTATAATCGTCACTAAATATGTCTAGTAACTTTTGAGCGCTCGTTTGGATGGGCATGCTTAAATTTTGCGCTTCTTGTAAAAGAAATTCTGGATGCAAAACGGATATGTCTGACTCTGGGTCTTTAAACATAACCCAAAAGTGGTCATGTATGACGTTTAGAGCAATCTGCCCACGACAAACAGGACCCCTAATAAAAGTCATAACGATATACCTCGCGTTGTCGAGTAAAAATTGGTAACGACTTTTTACTGGAATTTGAGCGAAGAGTAGAAAAGGATTTGCGCTGACGTTAGTTTCGTAACTCATCGCATGAGGCGTTTCGTCCCACTTAGGTTTTATGAAAAGCTCTTTAATTCTATCCATCTTGGCGTCGTCAAACTCGACAAGCATATGAGTTTTGAAAACAATGGTAGAGTGAATTTTTTGAAATCTATAGTAAAATTTCGTTATCTCAGGGTCGTCAAACGGACGTATGGAAGCTATTTCGTTTATCTTTTTTGGAGATGGAGTAGAAGAGCGAACCATTGAGTAAAACTCTTTTTGAGTATCTGCGAAACTGATGTGAGCCAAAAAGAGGTGCTCATAGAGGTATCTTGCAGTCATAACATGTTTTGCGTCGCTCTCGTTTAAAAAGGCTTCCCATTTCTCTATCGCCATTTGCGCTTGCTTTGTTGGCGCTACAAGTTTGGCTTGTTGTTCTTGGGTTGGACCTTTAGCTCCTCTCGCTATCCATTGCGCTAACGTATCATACTCCGCGTCTTCTATGGCTGGCATTCCATAAGGCATGCCATGATTTGGCTTATCTTGTAAGTATTCACCCATCTCTTGCAAGTTTTTGGGGCATGTAAGTTTATCTGATTCAGGTTTGTATGAACCAATAACCTTTGGATGGGCTTTTTTGTCATAAAGCATATGCATCATAATAGAGTCGTTGTAGCTCTCGTTATTGTCAAATTTTTGCGTTAGAGAGTAAAAACCTTTTTTACGCCACTCCTCGGCGCTTTTGGCGTCTATGAAAAGTCGAGTGGGTTGCATAGCTTTAAATCGAAGCGCGTCATAAACCAAAAGTTTGCTACCGCCTCTATCTACGCCCTCAAAAGAGCTAAATTTAGCTTGACATGGAGAGTTGTAACAGGAGTGACAGCTAACGCATCTTTTGTCTAGTATGGGTTTTACGTCTTGAAGAAAATCGATTTTTTTATCTGACATTTCAACTTTAACCGCTTGCGGCAACGTTGTTGCGCAACCTAGAAACATGGAGCTTATTACAACGGTCACTATAAAAATTAGGTTATTTAACATCTTTTCGCCTCAGACAAATTCTTGGCGAGAAACAAAGAAAAAAGGTAAAAACCAGATAAACGCACTTCATTGAAAGCCTGTGATAGATTTCGCGGATTATATCAAAAGAATTGTAAGAGCTGAATAAAGATAGAAATTTATCGTTATAATAATCTATGATTACGTATGGATTACAATAATGCTTCATCATATATAAATATTATTTTAGATATTATTCCGTATTATGAAACAGGTATTTTTTTTAACGCTTCCCTTACTGCTGTTAGCCTCGAGTAGTTTTATATCCGAACGCGAATACGCCGCGCAATTGTATAAAAATCCTAGAGGAATCGGGTGTCAATTTTGTCATGGCGAAAATGGCGAGGGCAAGTTGATTGCAGAATACATACATAAAAAAAAGCAAAAAAGTTTTCGTGGACCGCCTATTGACGAAATTGCTTCCAAAGAGTTTTATAAAGCTTTAAACAAGGGGCAAGACGGGATGCCTAGGTATTATTTAACCCAAAAAGAGATGGAAGCGCTCTATTTTTACATTCATAAAGATGATAAAAAGGAGAGTGTAAATGTTAAGTGAAATTGAAGAAGCTTATGCAAACAGAGATATAGTGGCGTTAGACAAATTGGCGGTTCCTAGATACAGAGAGTTAAACAAAAGCAATAATTTTCGGTCGGTTTTGATGCTTTCATGCAACAACGTTAAGCATCTCTCTAAAATAGAGAGTTTAGACGCGGACTGCGTCATGCTAAATCTCGAAGATGGAGTGAGTAAAGAAGACAAGCCTTTCGCTCTTGTGTTAGCCGCTATATTCATATCTAAAATACAAAAGAGCGACAAAAAACTTGTCGTCCGAGTCAACGCTCTTGACGAGGGTGGTTACGAAGAGATTACTTACTTAAATCAGTTTACGCCCGACGCCATTCGCGTCCCCAAAATAAAAGACGCAAAAGAAGTAAATAGCGTGCTTCATCTTTTAAAAGACGATATTGAATTGCATCTTTCCATAGAAACCGCTTCATCATGGAACAATCTTTCGTCCTTGGCGCTCAACAAAAAAGTCACTACGTTTTATCTTGGCGCATTAGACCTTTTCGCGGATATGAAATTGTCTCAAAGTTTGATAAATATAGACAATCCAACGATGCGATACGTACTTTCGCATTTTTTGATAACTTCACTCTCCGTTGGAGTAAAACCCGTCTCGTTTGTTTTTCAAGATTTTAAAAACTTAGGTATGTTTTCCGAGTGGATAGCTCTTGAAAAGAGCATGGGGTATAGCGCGAAAGGGTGTATATCTCCAAATCAAGTCACTTTGGTAAATAAAATATTTGTTGATGAAGAAAAAGAGATAAAACGGGCTCAAGTTATCGTGAAGTTGTTTGAGATGCACGAAAAGCAAGGCGTTACAGGTTTTGTGGATGACGAGTATGGATTTATTGACGAGCCGATATATAAAGGCGCCTTGAGTTTACTTACTAAGTTGAGTAGTTAACTTTTTTTGCTTATAATAACTTCACTTAATTACAATCGGGTAGATACATGAAATATTTTTTTAACGTTGCGTTGCTCTTAACCATGCTAAGCGTTTTTACGGCTTGTCAAGAAAGCGGCAATAGTAGACCATACGTAATGAATGAAGATAAAAATGGCGTCAATCAACGCTCTTTGGCTTTTCAAACGCAAGACAAGGCTCTTGATAGAAAAAACAAGTTGGAAATGGCGGAAATAGTCGCCAAATCAAAACTTGAAGTCGCTAAAATAGAGTCTAACAAAGCAGTCCAAATCGCTACGATAGACAGCGTTACGAAAAAAGACATGGCTAAACAAAGCGCCACGACAACTCTTGAAATATCTAAGATTGAAAGCACTACAAAAGACAAGGAGAGTATGACTAATCTATATATTGCTCTTGGCGCGATATTGGCGATTCTCATAGCTATGTTTTTGTGGTACGCGAATAAGAAAAAAAGTTTAGAATTACAAGCAAGAATGGAAGAAAATAGATTGAAACATGAATTTTCCATGAAAGAAAAAGAGTTGCAAGAATCAAGAATCCAAAAAGTTTTGGACTTGGCGATAAGTGGACAGTTGCCACAAGAAGTTCAACAAGATTTTATTCGTTCTTTGACCAATCAAGATACGAAACTTATAAATAAAAAATAGATGACCGTTAGGATGAATTTTGATTAGACTGGACAACTACCTTGTAGAAAAAGAGTTTGTGGATAGCAGAAACAAAGCTCAAACAATTATAAAAAACGAGCTTGTAACCGTAAACTCCGAGGTTATTGCAAAAAGTTCTTTTAAGGTGCAAGAGGGCGATGAGGTGAGAGTGCAAGAGCATAAGTCTTACGTCTCGCGCGCGGCGTTTAAGTTGGCGGAATTTTTAGAAGAACTTGACCTTGACGTTGGGGGGCGGGTGGCGCTTGACATCGGCTCTTCAACGGGTGGATTTACTCAGGTGCTTTTGGAAAATGGCGTCATAGAAGTAAGCGCGGTGGACGTTGGAACGAATCAACTTCATAAAAGCTTGCGAGAAGACGCAAGAGTTCACGTGCATGAGAACTGCGACATACGAGCTTTTGAGAGTGAAAAAAGCTTTGACTTAGTTGTGAGCGACGTCGCGTTTATCTCTCTTTTGCACATTCTTGACGACGTCGATAGGCTTGCGACGTCCGACGTCATACTTCTGTTTAAACCGCAGTTTGAAGTTGGCCGTGAAGCTCGGCGCGACAACAACGGCGTCGTACAAGACAAAAAAGCCATAGCGAACGCGATGCGAAAGTTCGAAGACGCTTGCGGAGTAAAAGGATGGCGTTTGGCGCATAAGTCTCCTTCAAAACTCATGGGAAAAGAGGGTAATTTAGAGTACTGTTACTACTTTAAAAAATAGTCTTTTTTGATGACCGACTTACCGATAAACGCCGTCTTAGACGATATAAAAAACTCTCTAAACTCAAATAAGACTCTCATACTTCAAGCCCCTCCAGGGGCGGGAAAGAGCACTCGCGTTCCACTCTCCTTGCTTGACTCTCCTTGGCTAAAAGAGAAGATGATTCTCATGTTGGAACCTCGTCGAGTCGCCGCAAGAATGGTAGCCACTCAAATGGCAAAACTCTTAGGCGAAGAGTTGGGTCAAAGAGTGGGTTATCAAGTCAAAATGGATAGCCTCTACTCAAAAGAGACAAAGATTCTAGTCGTTACCGAAGCCATCTTGGCTCGCATGCTTCAAGCGGACGCGACCTTGGAAAAAGTTGGACTCATTATCTTTGACGAGTTTCATGAGCGAAGCGTGTATAGTGATTTGTCTTTGGCTTTTTCGCTTCAAGTGCAAGAACTGCTTCGCGAAGAGTTAAAAATCCTTATCATGTCGGCCACTCTCAACGCGCAAAAGCTTGTAAACCTTTTAGGCGACGCGCCCGTCATAACTTCAGAGGGGAAAACTTATGAAGTGGAGAACGTTTATCTTGACGTAAAGGCAAAACAGCCAGACCAAAAAAACCTCAACGAGCTCTTGCTTCAAACGACGCTCGGCGCGCTAAAAAGAGACGAGGGCGACATACTTGTCTTTTTACAAGGCGTAAAAGAGATACGAAATTTGCAAATCTCTTTAAACGACGCCCTCAAAAGCGATGACATAGCGATTTTACCTCTTTACTCCGCTCTTTTAAAACAAGAACAAGATTTGGCTCTTTTGCCATCAAAAAAAAGAAAAATCATACTTGCAACGAACATCGCGCAAACTTCTTTGACCATAGAGGGCGTAAGGGTAGTTGTCGATTCTGGTTTGGAAAAACTGTCGCGATTTAACTACGCTAACGCGATGAACCATCTTGAATCCGCGTTTATCTCAAAAGAGTCGGCAACGCAAAGAGCTGGACGCGCGGGGAGAATGAGTCATGGCAAGTGTTATAGGCTTTGGCATGAAAACAAAGCGCTCGTCGAGTCTACAAAACCTGAAATCCTTCGCTCGGATTTAAGCTCGCTTCTTTTGGATTTGGCTCTGTGGGGAGTAGAGGAGTTTGATGAACTTAAGTGGTTGGACTCGCCGCATGAAGACGCGATAAGAGCGACTAAAGAGGTCTTAAAAGAGTTGGAGATGGTAGACGAAGCTTTTAAAATCACCGCGTTTGGCAGAGACGCGTTGAGCTTGGGCGTTCATCCCAGATTTGCGTACATGATACTCAAAGCGAATGACATGGGTCACTCTTACGAGGCGTCTTTACTCTGCGCGCTTTTGAGTGAGCAAGAGATATTTAAAAACTCCATTCGAGATAGCGATTTGTCATTAAGGTTTAGGCATCTTTTTGAGAGAGATTTTGACCCCGCGTACGTACGCATGCATCGAGCCAAAGAGGTGCTCGCTCAAGCTGATTTTTTTTACTCTAAACTTAAAAAAGTGAAAAAAGTCTCTATAAAAAACAATAACTTCGACATGAAGACGTTGGCTGTCTTACTTCTTTTGGCGTATCCCGATAGACTCGCTAAAGCCAAAAATGACAATAGATACAAACTTAGCAATGGAAAAGGCGCGATTTTAGATAGAGAAGATTCCCTCTTCAACGAGGAGTATTTGGTAGTGGCGACTCTCAACGCAAACGCCAAAGACTCTTTTATAAGTCAAGCGTTAAGCATATCGCTTCAAGAGATAAAAGAACGCTTTAGCTCATTTATCACGGAGAAGGAAAGCGTTCGTTACAACGCGCAGAGTAAAAAATTCGACGTCAGAGAGAGCCTTTGGTTTTTGGAGTTGGAGCTTAGCTCGAAACCAATCCAACTCACGGCTAAACACGATATGAAAAAACTGCTTTTGGCGTTACTTAGGACGCAAGGATTGGAACTTCTAACATGGAGCGACAAGGCAATCTCTTTGAAGCATAGAGTAAACTTTGTCAATGAACGTCTCGGGATGAGACTCAAAAGTTTTAGCGACGAGAGTTTGCTTTTGAGTCTTGACGTTTGGTTGGAACCGTTTTTGTCAAACGTGAAGAGCGTCAAGGATTTGGAAGGTTTGGATATTTATCCCATGTTGCTTGGACTTCTCTCTTGGGAAGAGCGACAAGAACTTGAGACGTTGGCGCCATCGACGCTAAAAGTTCCGAGTGGTTCGAATATATTTATCGACTATAGCGACGCCATGAAACCATCTCTTAGCGTAAAAATCCAAGAGATGTTTGGTCAACAAGAGACGCCAAAAGTGTTGAACAACGCCATAGCGCTACAAATTCATCTACTCTCGCCGGCGATGAGACCCATACAGATAACGTACGATTTGCGCAGCTTTTGGCAGAACTCTTACGAGGAAGTTAGAAAAGAGTTGCGAGGAAAATACAAACGCCACTACTGGCCAGAGAACCCTTACGAAGCGGTGGCCACAAAACATACAAAAAAACGCATGATGGATAAAGAGAAGAAAGAGTAGAATAAAATCACCAAAGGGAGTCCATCATGAAAATTTTTAAACTTTTGCCACTTTTGTTCGTCTTCTTAAACGCTGACGAAGCGTACGAGATACTGAAAAAAGTGGACGCGAACATGCGAGGCAAAAACGTATATACGCAAATGAACATGAGCGTCACTTCTTTGGGACACACTCGCACGATGAAGATGCAAACATGGGCCAAAGGCAGTAAAAAAAGCTTTGTAAAAACCATCTATCCTCCAAAAGACAGGGGCGTCACCTTTTTGAGTTTGGACAATCAAATGTGGCAATACGTCCCTAAAATAGAAAGAATCATAAAAATCCCACCCTCCATGATGCTTCAAAACTGGATGGGCAGCGACGTCACGAACGACGACGTCGCAAAACAGAGTTCCATCGTCGATGATTACAACGCCAAACTTTTGAACAAATCGGGGAGCGTAGCAACGATAGAACTCATCCCAAAAGAGAACGCGGCGGTAGTTTGGAGTAAAATCATCTCCCGAATAGACACATCCAATTACACAGGCGTCAAAGACGTGTTTTACGATGAAGATGGCGAAGAAGTGAGAACTTTTACCTATGATAAAGTAAAAAAATTTGGCAACTACTACACGCCAACCTACTGGAAAATCCAACCAGCCGATAAAAAAAACAGCTATACGGAGATAACCATAGAAGACGTCAAATACGACGGTGAAATCTCAGAACGCTATTTTCAAAAATCGGCCTTGAAGAGGTTTTC
>CALDOC010000085.1 GCA_937914675.1 uncultured Sulfurimonas sp. | reverse complement strand
TATTCATAGGCGAAATAATATCATTATTTCTTATACTTTAGGTTGTAAAAATATTGAAATTGTAAATTTCTATCCAAAAAACAAATATATCCATTTCCTTGGAACCTCGAATTTATTCGAGGTTCCAAATGGGTAGTAATGTTACTAATTAAAAAAATTATATATTTTTGTACTCCAAGATAGGCAACTTCGAGATTAGTTCGTCGCGCAAGCTATAGAGTTCGTTAAGCCCCGCTAAGGCTTCCTCATTATTTCCATTACTGTGTAAAGCCAATAGTTTATCGGCAAAAACGTGAATACGCTCATGTTTTAAATTAGTCGCTTCATACATGGCGCCTAAATATTCCCTACCGCTTTTTTTCAACCATTTTCCAAACGTGCACTCATTCAAACCATTGCTATGCGCGTTCTCTTCTTGATTTAAAAGCGCTTTTATATTTTCTATCCAAGCTCTATGCTGCACTTTTATAAAGAGAAGTTGTTTTTGATTGACGTCAAATAAAGCTTGATTTTGCCATAAGGCGTTTGGCTTGTACTCTTTTAGCCAAGTAGTGAATTTTTCCGCTGGCATCGGACGAGCGATTTCATAGCCTTGTCCAAGTTCGCAACCCAGACCCAACAAGATTGTGGCATGTTGCGACGTTTCAACGCCCTCGGCGATAATGGTTCGATTAAAAGCTTCTCCTAGACTTATGATTCCCTCCAATATGCTCAAATCGTTTGGGTCGTTAAGCATGTTTCGCACAAAACTTTGGTCTATTTTTATTTGTTTTATCGGTAATTGTTTAAGATAAACAAGTGAAGAGTAGCCTGTTCCAAAATCGTCTAAAGCGAAAGTAACGCCTAACTCTTTGCAGGCGTTCATCGTCTCTTTAGCTATTTTAATATTTTCAAGCCTACTTGTTTCAAGCACCTCCAACTCCAACATATTTGGTTTTACCGTTGGACATTGCGATAAGGCGCTTTCTATGTAATTTACGAAACCCTTTTCCAATAACTGGTGCGCCCCAATATTGACGCTTATCGTCATGTTTACGCCTTGGTCTTGCAATGATTTAATTTGTGACAACGCGGTGCGGATAACCCACTCGCCTACGTCAATCGATAAGGCGTGCCCTTCAATCGCCGGTAAGAACTCCAAAGGAGGAACAACTCCTTTTACTGGATGCAACCAGCGGATTAACGCCTCCGCGCCAACCACTTCTCCCGTGCGCATGTTAACTTTTGGTTGATAATGGAGTATAAATTCTTCATTTTTTAACGCTCGGCGAACTTGTTCTATCCCTTCAAAACGCTCGCGAATAAGATTGTTTTCTTGCGTATTGAAAAAATGATAACGGTTTTTTCCAGAGAGTTTCGCTTGATACATCGCTTGATCGGCTTGGCGCAAAAGCAAGTCGGCGTTCACCGTCTCGGCTTGTGGGTAAAAAGTCACGCCAAGACTAGCGGAAACTTGTATCCATTCGTCATAAATTTCCACCTTGCTAGAGGTAGCTTCAAGCAGTCGAATGATTATTGGCAAAGCGTCCGAAATTTCGACAAGGTCAAAGAGCACAGCGACAAACTCATCTCCGCCAATGCGCGAGAGAGTGTCTCCTTCTCGCAGCGCTAGTTTCATCTCTTTTGCCAAAGTGACGAGTAGCTTATCTCCGGCGTCATGCCCGTAAGCGTCATTGACTTCTTTAAAGCCGTCAAGGTCTAAAAAGACGACCGCCAAGTTTTGCTTGTTGCGTTTTATCTGAATCATGCCGTTTTGCAGACGATCGCTCAGCAGTATGCGGTTTGGCAGTTGCGTTAATTGGTCAAAATGAACTAAGTTTTTTAAGGAATTTTCATACTCTTTTATACCGGTTACGTCGGAAAAAAGCGCGACGAAATGCGTTGGTCTTCCATGATAGTCGTATACCGTGTTTATGATAAGCATCTCGGCGTATAAGCGACCGTCTTTTCGCTTGTTCCAAATTTCGCCTCTCCATGCCCCTTCCTCTCTTAGCGTTTTCCACATCATTCTGTAAAACTCTTGGCTCTGTTGCCCGGAGTTTAGAAAACTTGGTCTGTTTCCAACGATTTCTTCTTTCTCGTATCCCGTAATTCTTGTAAAAGCTCCATTAACGTCTTTTATAAATCCATCGAGATTCGTAATCATAATCGCTTCGCCGGCGTTGTTGAAAACGCTTGCGGAGAGTTCTAGTTTCTCTTCAAATTTTTTGCGTTCGCTAACGTCGCTTATGATCAAAAGCAGTAGAGGTTGCGAGTTTGTTTCTCCGATTGCGCTAATATGAGCCCAAAAAGGCGTTTTATCCGCTTTTGTCATTTGTAACTCGCACTCTTGGCGTTCATCCGAAGTCATCAACTTTTTTCGATACATATAATATACGTCTTGGTACTCTGGGAGTATAAACTTAGTGAGAGACTGCTTGAGTAATTTGTTTCTAGGAACGCCTAGCAAGCCTGAAGTCGCAAGATTTACCTCTTGAATGAGTCCGTCTTGATTTAAGGCGCAATAACTAACGGGAGCCATTTCGTAGAAATTAAAATAGCGTTTTTTTGTTTTATCAAGCTCTTCATGTATTCTAAGAATCTCTTCGTTTTGCATCTCTAGTTCAATCTGATGCACTTCAAGTTCATGGAGCGTTTTTTGAATTTCATCAAAAGAAAGTTTTTGTAGACGCCGAGAGGTTTGAGCGTTTTTTGAATTGATTTTTGCTTCGGCTCGCTTACGAATGTCAGACATTGTTTAATTTCCTTTGGATAAATTTTTATTATGTCTCTCAGTCGAATTTTAAATAA
>CALDOC010000084.1 GCA_937914675.1 uncultured Sulfurimonas sp. | reverse complement strand
GCTTCTGGGTGATGTTGCACTGAGAATATTGGTTCATCGTTATATTTTAAGCCCTCTATGGTATTGTCAAATAAGTTACTATGAGTAACTTCCGCTATTTCCACTATATTGTCTGGTACGTTATAATTATGATTTTGAGCGGTTATTTCAACTAAACCAGTTTTAACGTTTTTAACCGGATGGTTTCCTCCGTGATGCCCAAACTTGAGTTTATACGTATCATAACCATGTGAAATAGAAAGTAGTTGATGTCCTAAACAGATGCCAAACATTGGAATTTTTGCATCGATAAGTTTTTTAATCTCTACCTGCTCTTTTTTTAATACCAGAGGATCGCCAGGGCCATTTGAAAGGAAAACTCCATCAATGCTTTTTGAATTGTATTTACTAATCAAGTCCTCGGCTAAGAAGTTATTTGGCACAACTTCAACGCCAATGCCCGCTCCCACTAATTCATTTAAAATATTACGTTTGACTCCAAAGTCAATAACGACTATCTTTGCTTCTTCAACTGGCGGCATGTCATATTTAAACTCAGAGTTGGCGTATGTGCTTGACGTATGCATATAAGCGTTTTTTGTACTTACTTGTTCTATATAATTAACTTCTTCAATTCTAGCGGAACGCTCAAGTATCCTTTTAAGCTCATCTTTATCACTAATTTTCGTTGAAGCCACCATCATCATGGCGCCCTCGTCTCTAATCATCTTTGTTAAGTATCTCGTATCAATATCACAAATTCCCATTACATTATATTTTACTAAAAAATTAGACAAAGAATCTTCTGCTCTAAAGTTTGAGTGCCTTTCATGATATTTTCGAACTATCATGCCTTTTGCATGAAAAAATCCACTCTCCATGTCTTCATTATTTACGCCTACGTTACCAATTTCTGGCATAGTGAACGTTACAAATTGACCTGCATATGATGGATCTGACATTATTTCTTGATAACCGCTTAACGAGGTATTAAAAACTATTTCGCCCACAACCGTATCGTCTGATCCAAAACTATTCGCTTCTAAAAACGTGCCATTCTCAATGTATATATAAACTTTTTTTAATAAATCGCTCATGCTAATTACTCCATGCCTCTTTTTGTAAGTTCTTCTCTGTAAAGTTTCTCATGCAATATTTCAAATTCATCCGTTCCTGGGATGAATTTTCTTTTGTACGAACGAATCTTTCCCATAACTATGTCTTCTATCTCTGAAGTGTCCGCTATAAATGATGTCATCGCGTTGTAAATAATATTTTTAATTCTATTTTCCGTCACTTCGAAATGTATTAAATCTTCTTCATAAAGTTCATCTAGTATTTTGTGAGCTATAACTGAAAATCTCTCTTCATAGTTTAATATTACGCCAAACTCAGGCGCCAATTTTTTCTTAATCATAAAAAAAAGTTGTCTTTCATCAGCTAACATAAATTCTATCTGTTCTTCATTTTCATCGCAAATTTGATGTGTTTTTTCTTCAAGCGCGATCTCTCTTTTGACATCGGAAATAAGAACTTTTTGGGCTTCAAAAGCAACCGCTTCAAGACCTTTAGTCATTGTTACGACACCACTTTTATTTAGCTCTATTGATATTTTATTTGCTACATGAGGTATACTTTTAAGTGATAGTTTCATATTTTAGACCCTGCTTAATTAAATTAAGCTATTCTACAATAAGTAAAGTAAAAGTTTGATTATTTCGATAAAAGCACAGTGAGTTGGGAAGCTTTTTTTGCATCCATTTTAGTTAATATCTGTCCAATTGTTTTAGGTTTTAACGCCTGTAAAATAGATACGGCTTTCATGGGCTCCATATCGGAAAGAATGCTAGCTGACGCCCCTGCGTTCATTTTAGCGAAAGTTTGAGAAATTGCGCTCATCTTTATGCTCTTAGTCTCTTCTAAAATCAATTTATTTTTAGCGAGCGTTTTTTTAATTGACTCCTCTTTTGCGCTTATGTCTTCCAACTTTTTATTTACAGATTCCTCTTTTAAATTTAATCTCAACTCTTTTTCTTTTAAAAGCGACTCGGTAGCGATTTTAAGTGAATCTAGCGCCTGCTTTTGTTCATCTATCCTTTCCAATTCTACCAAAAGTTCACTTTTTCGTTCTTGAAAAATTTCTGTACATTCAAATAATTTTTCACTTCTTTGAGCAGCGAAAATTGAAGAATAAATAAACATGGCAAACAGTAAACGCTTCATATCTTCACCTCAATGTTTTTTTCTTTCGAATACGTCATGAGAGCAACTTCATCCAACTCTTTTGATTCTGCCAATTTTTGCTTTTTTATTATTATTTTTATCTCTTCCAACTCTAAATACTTAAACTTTTCATACTCTATCATAGCCAATTTCAACCCTTCTTTTGCCACTGCAACCTCTTTTCTAGCAAACTCAACCCACTCTTGATTACGCTTTATTAAATGTCGGGAAGAGGATACAAGCGTTCTTGAAGCTAAATAATTAGCCATAAAGCCATTTTTAGGAAAGTCTATATTATTTAATTCATTATTGGATAATTCAAGTGCCATTAAGGCGCTATTGAGGTTTGCATTTGCGTTTTGCACAACTCGCTCACTCTTTTGCATTGCGCTTTTTTTAATAGTGACTAAAGAGCTATAGCGAGTCTGCACATGTTTCCTTAAAGTATTATCGTGTCATCTCTTTCTGGGGAAGTAGAGATAATTCCTACTTTAGTTTTAGTAATTTCTTCAATTATTCTCACGTAATCTTGCGCAGATTGTGGAAGCGCGTCAAAAGTTCTAGCTCCCACTGAGTTATCCCAACCTTTAAAAGTTTTATACACAGGAGTAACGTCATTAAAATTTGACGGTAAATAGTCTATTTCAACGCCATTGAGCTCATAGGCTACACAAATTTTAACTTCAGAAAAACCATCTAAAACGTCAAGTTTCATAAGAGCCAATTCATCACAACCATTTAAACGCGAAGCGTATCTAACAGCCACTGCGTCAAACCATCCGCATCTTCTAGCTCGTCCCGTTGTAGTTCCAAACTCATGACCTTGCTTACCTAAACGCTTGCCATCTTCACCTAAATCTTCACTAGGAAATGGTCCATTTCCAACGCGAGTACAGTAAGCTTTGACTATTCCCGTTACTTTACCAATATCTTTAGGATTGATTCCAAGACCCGTACATGCCCCTGCGCTAACAGTCGCAGACGACGTTACGTAAGGATAAGTTCCATGATCAATGTCTAGCATTGTGCCCTGCGCGCCCTCTAAAAGAATTTTTTTATCATCATCCAAAGCTTTCCAAATCATTTGAGTCGTATCCGTTATAAATGGAGCTAATTTAAGATTGTAAAATTCCAACTCCGTTAGTAACTCAGACTCAATTGGAGTAGCTATCTCATATATGTCAAATATCGAACGATTTTGTTCAAAATACGCGATGATTGAAGCGGCAAGTTTTACGGGATTCAATAATTCGCCAACTCTAAAACCAGTGCGGTTTATCTTATCGGCGTAAGCTGGTCCTATGCCCTTGCCCGTCGTACCAATGGCTTGATCACCCTTTAGTCTCTCTTTCGCTTGATCAATCAATGCATGGTAAGAAAGGTTTAAATGCGCTTTATCCGAAATAAACAAACGACCTTCAAGACCCTCAAACTGAACCATCTCTTTGATGATTGACTCAGGAGATAAAACAACTCCGTTGCCGACAACGTTAATTGCCTTAGGGTTTAAAACTCCCGAAGGAATAAGATGAAGGGCGAACTTCACTCCATCAACCCAGATTGTGTGACCCGCGTTGTGTCCACCTTGACTTCTACAAACCATATCGTATTTACTTGCGAGTCTATCTACTATCTTACCTTTTCCCTCGTCACCCCATTGGATTCCAACGATTAAATCTGCTTTCATTTTATAATTTCCTCTTTTCTTAAATATTTATTTAGTTAATGTTTCACAAAGCGCGTCTGTATAAATGGCAAAACCAACAGATCTAATATTTGAATTTTTATATCTTCCGCCACGAGCGAATACTTCGTTATTTTGAATAACTCTAAAGAAAAGTTCGTCATAATAGAGCATTTCCGCATAATATAAAGGAGCTAACACAGCGTTCTTACAAGATATTTCTGAACATAAGTCTTTCATTTTTATTAGCTCATGTCGTATTGATTCTGGGGCGATGTCCATCACGTCGTCTATCTGTTCAACATATTGCAAATACACAAGTTTTTTTACCCAATCTACGTTTAAATTTAAAAACTTCTCTATATTTATGTGACGAAAATCATCAAGAGTCAATTCATCAAACATCTCAGCTAAAAGTTTGGGAATCTTTATATTTGATACTTGCGTTAATGGTTCTATCTCTAATTTGTCAAAAATTTCCAACGCCAGTCTCATAACGGAAGACAACTTTTTCTCCCCTATGTATTCAACGCCAACTTGATACTGCTCTTCCGTTGGAAAACGAAGCACTGGTTGAATATAAAACCATTTTTTTTGTTCCGTGTTCGAGCCTAAACGTTTTTCAATGATGCGAACGACGTCTATGGTGGAATCCGCTCTTAAAGAGATAGAGTTGTTTTGAGAATCATTTATTTTAATAAGCTCTTTTTCATCCACAACGCTTAGATGTTGATGATATGAAAAAATTGGAGTTACAATCTCTTGAAATCCATTTTTGTACAAAAGAGCGCTAGAGACCTGCTCAATATGTCGTTTTACTTTCGCGCTCTCTCCAAAATAAAGTTTTGAGCCATTGGGTATCTCATGCTCTAAAATCATTATTTTCCAATTCCAAAAGTAATTTCATTAAATATCATATTTGCGGTTCCATCATAAGTTCTTCGGCCAAGTTTATCAAGCGCCAATTCTACCGCGTTGACTACCCAAGCCACCTCATAATTTGAAATAAGTCCCATTTGGTTAATACGGAAAATTTTACCAGTCAAGTGGTCTTGGCCGCCAGCTACGTTTACTTCATACGCTTCTTTTAAAATTTTTCTAATCTCATTTGCGTTTTCATCATCTACCGTAGTCATGGATTTTGCGGGAGATTTAGGATAAATATGCAATCCTATCGCTTTTAAAGACGCTTCAACGGCCTTTGCTCGAATGGAAGTGTCAGAATAAAGTTTATCCAATCCACCTATTTTTTCAACGCTCTCCATGACTTCTAGCAAACCTATGATAAGCGTAGTCGCGGCGGTCCAAGCCGTAGTGTTTTTTCTTTGCGCCTTTAATTCCGTCGCAAGATTAAAATAGTATCCTTTTCCCTTGCCAATTTTTTCTATCGCGGCATTGGACAAACCTAAAATAGAAAGACCTGGAGGTAGCATGAGAGCCTTCTGACTACCGGCTAAAAGAGCGTCGATATTCGTTACGTCGATAGGCTCGACGCCAACCGCCGTAATGCCGTCAGCTATAATCATTATGGAAGGATTAATTTCTTTAACTCTTCTTGCAATCTCTTCAACGGGATGTCGCAGTCCACCAGCCGATTCGCTTATTTGAATCGCTATCGCGTCTATATCGCTATTTTCATTAATCGCGTTTACAACCGACTCAACGGTTGCGGCTGTATCCCACTCGTTTATAATTTCAACGTTTTTAAGTCCATGAGCTTTTGCTATCTTTCCAAAACGCTCACCAAATTTTCCAGAATTTATATTTAGAAGCGTGTTTCCACAAAGATTGACAACAGCGGATTCCATGGCGCCAGTTCCACTTGATGACAACATTAGCACTTCATCGGTTTTTAGTAAATTAAAAAGATGTTTGCGTACTTTTTCAAATATAGCTTCAAATTCAGGAGTGCGGTGGTGCATAGTTTCATCACCCATAGCGTTGCGAACGTTTTGAGGAACGGGAGTTGGACCGGGAGTAAATAGTAACATAGTATATTTCCTACGAGATTTAGTATATGTTTAAAATAAAACCTCGCATTATACCTAAAATATTATCCATGCATAAAATTATTTTGACATTCTCGCCGTAATGGTATCCATGGTTTTATAGATCGCTTCCTCACTAAATGGCTTTACCATATAGCCATTCGCGCCTTTTTTTATCATTTTTAGGACACTTGTTTTTGAGCCCTCGGTTGTCGCCATTATTATACGAGTCTTGTTCCACTCTTTATTTGCGCGAACCGCGTCTACAACTTGTTCACCAGTCATATTGGGCATATTCCAATCAAGAAGCATGATGTCAATAGGCTCTTTTTTCATCAAATCCATAGCGATTAAACCATCTTCCGCTTCAAAAAGCTTTAATTCCTTCCAGCCTTTGTCTTTAAAGTAACGCGTCATCGTATTTGTCAGAACACGCCGTACTATCTTACTATCATCTACTATCAATAAGTTCATTTTTTCTCTTTGTATGATAAAATTCGCGCTAAGTAGTTTATCATACAAATTTTAAAAATATATTAAATTACAAAAAATACATAAGGATGTCCATGACAATTTTCGACTCTATACTTTTAGGAATAATAGAAGGTTTTACAGAATTTTTACCTATCTCCTCAACTGGGCATCTCATTGTGGCCAGCCATTTTTTAGGCATTGACCAGACTAGCGTTACGAAAGCTTACGAGGTCATCATTCAATTCGCCGCAATTTTAGCCGTAATATTTAACTATAAAGATAAGTTTACGCTTAAAAAGGTAGATTTATGGACTAAAGTTTTTTTAGCCTTTCTTCCCATTGGAGCGGTTGGTTTTATATTCTCGCACCAAATCAAAGAACTATTTAGCATCAACGTTGTCGCCACTATGTTTATCGTTGGAGGAGTTGTTTTTTTAATTGTAGAAAAGTTTTTTATCCCGCATGGGGCAAAACCTGTAGACAATGTGGAAGACGTTACCATAAAGCAATCTTTAGTCATTGGTTTTGCGCAAATTTTCGCGCTCATTCCAGGAACGAGTAGAGCTGGTTCAACCATCATAGGCGCGCTACTCGTTGGACTTAGTAGAAAAGCTAGCGCTGAATTTAGTTTTTTACTCGCTTTTCCCGTTATGAGCGCGGTAACCGCCTATGACTTACTAAAGCACTACCATGAATTTAGCGACGCCAACGTCACGACTCTTATAATTGGTTTTCTTATCTCTTTTATTGTTGCGTATTTAACGATAAAACTATTTTTAAAGTTTTTGGATAAATTTACTTTTGTCTCGTTTGGAATTTATAGAATTGTCTTTGGAATCGTATTATTAGTTTTATTCAATTAATGGTATAGTATTTGCTTATAGCTCCTTAATAATATTAAAGGAGTTTTCATCTATTTTATTTGTAAATGCAATAAGCGACTGAATCTATCCCTTATAAAATTAGAAACTACTTTTTATAATCTAAGTCATAAATTATTTTAAAACTTTCTTTATAGCGCCTTTAAAATTTTCTTTGCAAGAGAAAGAGCTTTGGAGCGATGGG
>CALDOC010000083.1 GCA_937914675.1 uncultured Sulfurimonas sp. | reverse complement strand
AGATGGCCATTGGGGCTTTTGTCTCGCTTCCCAAGCCTGTGCTTATGGCTAAAGGAATCATGGCGAAAATCATGGCTATGGTCGTCATGAGGATGGGGCGGAGACGTTTTTCTCCCGCTTCTGAACCTAAGATTCTAGTAAGCCATTTTCCTTTAAAATTTGTAAAATAATTTTATCATCAATATTTTCTAGTTCACTTTTTGAGTACATACTCATAAGGTATAAATTTTTGTTTGTATCAATATGGTAGTAGATGACTCTAAAACCTCCACTTTTACCAGTAGGTATTGAGCTATTAGCTAATCTGATTTTATAACATCTATTACCTAGTTCTATCCCAGACTTGGGATTTTCTAACAGTTCTTTATTTAATACTTTTAAATCATTTGGAAGTTGTTTATACTTTTTAAAAAGGCTCTTAACGTCTTTATCAAAACAACTAAGAGTTTTAACGTTCAAGTTCATTAATTAGCTCATCAAGTGATTTCATAGAAGTTGTATCATTGTTATCAAGTGATTTCTTTAATTCTTTAGACGCCGTATCAAAACTAGTATAAAAGATATTAGCTTTTTGCTCACTAATATATGAGGATATAGCCTCTACGATTACATCTGTTCTATTGATAGAGAACTGATTAGTAAAAGCATCTATTTCTTCTATTAAATACTTAGGTAATCGTAAACCGACTTGTTGTTTTTCTAGTTGAGAAATTGAATGCATGATATATTCCTTATATAAGTATGTTTTACAATAGTATATATAATTTATGTATAAATGTCAAATTATTGTTAATGTATACTCAAGCAAATTGAAAAGACTAATAGTAAACAAAAGGTACTGTAAAGTATAAAAGCAATAAAAACCGCCCTTATGTAGTAAGATAAGCCAATCAAGAACCCCTAAAATAGCCACTTTAAAGATATGATTTCACTATATTTTACTTTTTGTTCAAGTCCTGTAAACTCTAGTGACAAGTGCTACAATTTCAACATACAAAAGCTGAAATAGAAAAATTACTCCTCTTTATTCCCCACCTCATACCACTTCCTCAACCATCTATCGAGAGGATTGATGAGCTTGTAGATAACTGGTACGACAAGAAGGGTTAAAATCATGGAACTTACAAGTCCGCCTATGATTGAGATGGCCATTGGGGCTTTTGTCTCGCTTCCCAAGCCTGTGCTTATGGCTAAAGGTATCATGGCGAAAATCATGGCTATGGTTGTCATGAGGATAGGGCGGAGACGTTTTTCTCCCGCTTCAAGGAGCGCTTCATTGACACTTTTTCCTTTGCTCACGGCAGAGTTTGCGAAGTCCACCAAAAGTACCGCGTTTTTGCCAACCATTCCCATCAGAAGCATAAAACCAATCATGACGAAGAGGCTAAACTGTTGACCTGTGATATACAGAGCTATCATGACCCCTATGATGCTTAGAGGAAGCGCCATCATGATGATGATAGGTTGGATGAGAGACTCATAAAGAATCGCTAAGATGATATACATGAGGATGAGAGAGAGACCAATAGCCATGCCAAAAGCTTGACCGGTTTTTACCATCTCTTCGGCAAATCCCGTAAATCTGTAGATGACTCCCGCTGGCATAAGGGAGTCTATCTCTTTTTCAGTATAACTGACGGCGCCGCCAAGGTCGAGACCGAACAAGTCCGAGTAAACGCTCACCTGTCTTTGTCTATCAAAGTGATAGATGGAAGCCAATGATTTCGTCTGGGAAAACTTCACCAAACCGTCGAGATAAATAAGCTGACCGTTTGAAGCGCGAAGCTGTATCTTCTTTACGTCTTCAACGCCAATGCGATTTTCATCGTCAAATCTCAGCGTAACGTTGTACTGTTTGCCATTCTCTTCAAAGTAAGAGATTTCTACGTCGCTTGAAAACGCGGTGGAAATCGCTTGCGAGATTTGTGAAGCGGAGACACCGGCACGGTTGGCGTTTTCTCTTAAGATGTTGATGTCGATTTGCGGTTTTCCATCATCGAGATTTGTGTCGATGTCCACAAACCCCTCTTTCTTCGCCAAATACTCCGTCAGGTTTTTCGTGGCGGTTGCGAGGTCATCAAACGAGTCCGATTTTAGCACTATTTGGTAAGGAACCGAAACTCCCGTGCCCTTTATCCCGGGGATTGCCGCCGCCGTTATATACATCTCTTTTTGATATGGTTTTAATTTAAGTCTAAAGTTTTGAATGATCTCTTCTTGGTTAAGTTCTCTCTCAAACTTAGGTACGAGTTTTACGTAAATGAGGGCTTTGTTTTTCTCTTGCACGGAGTTGTATCCAACGCTGAGGGTTGTAAAAGTGACCGCTTTGTCGGCTCTAACCAAATCCTCTATTTTTTTGGACTCTTTTATCATCTCTTCCAAAGATATGCCAGCCGACGCTTTTATCTTTATCTCAAACTCCGCCATGTCTTCTTTTGGTATAAAATCCATCCCAATTTTTGGAAAGAGACTCAAACTTCCGACGAAAATTCCAATAACAAAGATAAGAGTGACAATCTTAAATCGCAAGACTAGCTTTAAAGAAAAATCGTACATCTTCTCGAGTAGCGTAAAAAATGGCTCCGTAAAGTTGTAAAACTTACTCTCGCCTTTGTTTAAAACCCTAGCGCTCACGCTTGGCATAAAAGTCATGGCGATGGTAAAAGAGATAACGATGGCGAAACCAACCGTCATGGCGAAACTCTCAAAGAACTTTCCAACGATGCCGCTCATGTTTGAAACGGGGATGAAAACGGCTAAAAGCATGGCGGAGATGGCGACGATGGCAAACGCCATCTCTTTTGTTCCCTCTAAAGCCGCTTCAAACTTGCCCATGCCGGCTTCCATCTTTTTGTAAACGTTTTCCAAAACGACGATGGCGTCGTCTATGATAATCCCGATGGAGAGAGTAAGACCGACGAGCGTCATCTTGTTTAAATCAAATCCCATGAAGTCCATGAGCGCGATTGTTCCCATGATGGAGATGGGGATGGAAAGCGCTGAGACGATGGTAATCGTAAAGTTTCGCAAAAAGAAAAATATAATGATAACAGCCAAAAAAGCGCCATAAACAAGGTCGAACTCTACGTCTTCAAGCGAGTGAACGATGAAAGGCGAAGTGTCCAAAAGAGTCTCCACCCCAAACCTCTCTCCCGCCAATTTTTTGAGATTTGGAATTTTTTCTTTTACTTTCTCTATGATTTCTATGGTGTTCGTTCCAGAGATTTTCTGCACTTCAAGCATGACGCCCTCGACGCCGTTGTATGAAGCGTAACTTTTGGCGTCGCTGAGAGTATCCTCTACTCGCGCCACGTCTTTGAGTCTGAGATTGTCTTTTATCTGTATGTTTTCCAGCTCGCGAACGCTTAGCGCGTCGGCCTTTGTTTTGAGAGTAAACTCATCTTTAGCCGTGATGAGTTTGCCTCCGCCGATTTTTACGTTTTCGCGCGCCACAATGGCGTTTAACTCCGTAACGGTGATGTCGAACTTGTTTAAAAGTTTGATGTTGGGATAGATTTTTATCTCTCTATCTTTGTACCCGATGATGTTGATGGCTCCAACGCCGTTTATCTTTTGCAGATTTGGTTTCACCTTTTCGTCCGCGAATTTCATAAGGTTTTGGATGGTGTCGTTTTTCGCCGTTAGAAAAACGTTGACGACGGAAGCCCCTCCAATATCGAGTTTGCTCACAAGTGGCGTTTTGGCGTCGCGAGGCAATATAACGGCTGAGACTTTATCTCGCACGTCGTTTGTCGCTTCGTTGATGTCTCTCTCTAAAAAGAACTTGACCATGACGACGCTAGCGCCCTCGCTGCTCGTTGAGGTGATACTATCAACCCCACCGATTCTTGAGATGGCTTCTTCTATCTTGTCAGTCACTTGCGACTCTATGGTGCTTGACTCCGCCCCCGGATAGATGGTTTGTATGGTCACCATTGGAAAATCGACTTTTGGAAACAAAGCCGATGGCATGGATTTGAAACTCATGTATCCAAATATCACTAACGTGATAACGTACATGAGAGTCGCTATTGG
>CALDOC010000082.1 GCA_937914675.1 uncultured Sulfurimonas sp. | reverse complement strand
TAGATTTTATGAACCTAAAAAGATACCAGTTTCACTAAGGTTGGACAATGATATAATCTTATTTTTTAAAAAATTAGCAAGTGAAAAAAAAGTACCCTATCAGACACTCATAAATACTTTACTTAGAAAAGAACTACAGTCATTATAACAAAACCTCGTAGCCAATATATGGAAAAATCTGAAAAAGATGAGGCTAATAGAATTAAAATCGAAGAACATCAACTAAATATAAAAAATAAAATTTCTAACCTTGTTAAAAAAACAAATGCAAGCTATCAATGAAATAAAGAACTTGCAAAAGGTGAATCTTTCAGGTTAGAACCTGTTTTAACCATTGAGTTAGAACAAGCTTGGCTTACAAAGGCTCCTATATCTTTTAAAGGAAGAATAAAAGATATCTCTACAGAAAATAATGAAAGTTATATCATAGACTTTGAAAGATATAAATTAAGGGTGTTAAGTAGTGGGTTGTGTCCTAACCCTTAAGTCTCCTTTTTATTTCATCTCTGAAATTGTTTGCGCTAAACTCTCTATTTGCTCATCGTCAAGAGATTTCACTTGTCCTTTCATGAGACCTTTCATTGAACCACCGTAAGAACCGTCTTTGTAACCATTCAGAGCGCCCACGATTTCAGCGGCAGTCATGGAGTTGATGATTTTTGATTTTCCCATAGCTTTTTTCTCGGCCTGTTGTCCATGACAGCCCGCGCATTTTTTGTACAAAGTCGCGTCCGCCGCCACTACGCTTGAGCTTAAAATAGCGCCTACTAGAACTAAACCTTTAAACGTTGCAATTATTTTTGTAGTTTTCATCTGAAACTCCTTTTGTTTGATAGTAGTAGTTTAACAAGTAATTGTGGAGTGATTGTGAAGTGGGAAAACTTTCGAGGAGCGAGGTTCTTATGGGAGTCTATTCATTCCCACAAGCGTGACTCTCGTTAAAAACTTATATTTTAGACTGGACGGTTACTTTTCTCGCTTCAAACATCTCTATGGCTTTTTGAACCATTGGCTCTTTTGTGATGTCCGT
>CALDOC010000081.1 GCA_937914675.1 uncultured Sulfurimonas sp. | reverse complement strand
TGAGACTTAGAGCTTATTTAAAATCTCTTGAAGAACTCTCGCCAGATGAGTTGAAGTCTATTAAGACAAAAGACGTCCCTCGAGCGGCTAGAGATAGATTTATTGCTCTCAAATATAAATCATTTGCAAAATCCTTTGAAAATACGTCTCTTAAGGAAGAAAATAGCGACGAGGAGAAGAAAAACTGGTTAGAAAAATTAATGGCTAGAGTGTATAAAAGCAAACTGCTATAAATTTAGGAGTCGTAGGTAAGTCTGCCATAAAAGCGAACTTACAATTCCAGCCGTAAAACCTGCCAAAATATCGTCGCCAATCGTCGCCAATCCACCTTTCGCCTGACGGTATATTTTGCCTATGATGGATAGTTTGCTTTTTTCAAAGTAGATAAACAAAGCAAAAGATAGCATGGACTGAATTAAAAAGCCGTTACTCAATTGACTTATCTCGTCAATTGAGACATGGATCGCGGGAGCCACGCTAAGGGCAAACCAAATTCCAGCGGATTTGTCTATCATGATGATGCCATCATTATGAATTCCGCTAGTTTGCTCATGAGCGTTTATGGCTCTCATGGCTATGACGGAGATAAGCAAAGCTGAGAGGAAAAGAGTCGTTTCACTAAAATAAATCAAGATAATTATTCCAAAAATTAAGAAAAGAGTTGTCGCCATAATGGCTTGCATGTTTTTTGGTAGAGACGTTAATCCTAGCGTGATGAAAAAATGGTTCATGGTATCCTCGTAGCTTCCTTTTATGTAAGCGATGTCGTTTGATAGAGCTTCATAAGCTCAATGTAAAAATCTTTCTCGTCATGTTCTTCCAAAAGTCCCTCGACGGGAAAAGTGTCATAGTAAAGTTTTCCCAAGTTCTTAAATCTATTTGGTATAAGTTTTGCAAGTATAAAAGAAGATATCTCTTTTCTCATAAGTACGGCCGGAGGTAAAATTCCAGCTTCAAGTAACGCTAAAATAGAGTCTGAATGATAAGAGATTTGGTGATGTTGCCCATGAGGACAAGTATTTTTACTCACTAACGTGGTGCATTTGTCACAGTACACGTATTCGCTAGATATGCTTATCTCAATATCTATCC
>CALDOC010000080.1 GCA_937914675.1 uncultured Sulfurimonas sp. | reverse complement strand
CCGCCAAGTTGTCACGGCGCTCATGACGTTGCGTTTTATGAAAAGACTCTTCGTGACATTTTAGAGAGTGGCATTCCTTATGACAGTATCTGTTTTAAAGACGCTTCTGGTACGTCAAACCCTAAAAAAGTTTATGAAACCATCAAAATGGCGAGAGGTCTTATTCCTGAAGATATGCACCTACGTTTACATACGCATGAAACAGCTGGCGTTTCAGTAGCTTCTTATTTAGCGGCTCTTGACGCTGGCGTTGATGGAATCGATATGGCTGCTGCGCCTGTAAGTGGTGGAACAAGTCAACCAGATATCTTAACTATGCTTCACGCGACTAAGGGAACTAACTATGACCTCGGTGGTTTAGAGATAGAAAAAATACTTACGTATGAAAAAGAGTTACAGTCTTGTTTAAGTGACTACTTTATGCCACCGGAAGCGACAATGGTATCTCCTATAATCCCATTCTCTCCAATGCCAGGTGGCGCGCTTACCGCAAACACTCAAATGATGCGTGATAATAACATCTTAGACAAATTTCCAGAAGTTATCGCAGCTATGACGGAAGTTGTTGAAAAAGGTGGTTATGGCACGTCAGTAACTCCTGTGTCTCAGTTTTATTTCCAACAAGCGCTTAACAACGTAATGCAAGGCCCATGGAACGCTATCGCACCAGGTTATGGTCGCATGGTTCTTGGTTATTTTGGCAAAACTCCAGTTGCTCCGGATCCAGAGATTGTTAGAATTGCAAGCGAGAAGTTAAACTTACTTCCAACAACTGAAAAAGCTCTTGATTTAGCAGACGCAGATCCTGCAAAATCATTAGAAAGTTGGATAACTAGACTTAAAGAAGAAGATATTGAAATAACGGAAGAAAATATCTTCATCGCAGCGGCGTGTCAAGACAAAGGTATCGCGTTCCTTCAAGGAAAAGGCGAATTAAACATACGTAAAATATCAGAAATGAAAGAAGATTGTGAAGGAAGTTCAATGGCAAATGGAAATTATACAGTAGTGGTAGATGGTCAAAAGTTTAGTGTTCAAGTTGCAGAGGGTGATGCAAACATCCAAGTAACGGAAGTAAATGGAGAAGTAACGGCAACTCCAACGACGCACATCCCAGTAACGTCAGGTGACGGCGTAGAAATCAAAGCGCTACTTCCAGGTAGTGTTTGGAAAATCGTTGCTAATCCGGGTCAAAGCGTTAACGAAGGCGATGTGATTATGATTTTAGAGTCTATGAAAATGGAGATTGACGTAGTTGCACCTAAAGGCGGTGTAGTGAAATCTATTAACGTTGCTACAAATGATAAAGTTGTAGAAGGTCAAGTCGTAGCTGTTATAGGATAATTGGATTATGAAAAATATTGTAATTAAATTTCTTGCGCTAATGATGCTTTTTGCATTTACTAGCGCTTCAGCGAACGAACATGCAGCGGCTAGTTCCGAGAAGTCATCTACGCATAAACAAGAGAACTATAAATCTCAAACATTCACTCAAATGGTTTCAGGATTTTTAGCTTCAACTGGCGTAGTTGCGTTAGTGAACCCAGATCCAAATGAAGTAAACGCCAAGGGTGAAAAAATGAGCGATTTCCACAAGGGACTCGGTCGCGTGATTATGATTTTAATCACTTTTTTCCTTTTCTGGCTTGCTATCGCTAAGGGATTTGAACCTCTTTTACTTCTTCCTATCGCGTTTGGTGGTTTTCTAGCCAATATACCAGTGGCTAATATTGGAGGAGCTCATGGTTTCCTCGGTGTTATCTACGGCATGGGGCTATCAAACGAGATGTTTCCAATTATCATCTTTATGGGTGTTGGAGCTATGACTGATTTTGGTCCTCTTTTGTCAAACCCTAAAACAGCGCTTCTTGGTGGAGCCGCTCAATTTGGTATCTTTGGAACGCTCGTTGGCGCGGTTGCGCTCTCACAAGCTGGTTTTGTAGACTTTACGCTTCAACAAGCGTCGGCAATTTCAATCATTGGTGGAGCGGATGGTCCAACGTCTATCTTTATTGCGACTAAACTAGCGCCTGAGCTTCTTGGAGCCATTGCGGTTGCGTCCTACTCATATATGGCGATGGTACCTATTATCCAACCTCCAATTATGAAAGCACTTACAACAGTAAAAGAACGTAAAATTAGAATGACTACTCTTCGTCATGTTTCACGTTTAGAGAAACTTGTTTTCCCTATTTTAGTTCTTGTTCTTGCTATTTTGGTTTTACCAGAATCTACACCACTAATCGGTGCATTTATGTTTGGTAACTTCTTAAAAGAGTCTGGTGTTGTTGAGCGTCTTAACGATACACTACAAAATGCACTTATTAATATTGTAACTATTTTCTTAGGTCTTGGTGTTGGTTCTAAACTAGCAGCTGACCAGTTCTTAGTTCCTGATACTATGTTCATTATGGCTCTTGGTATTATTGCATTCTCTGTAGGTACTGCAGCAGGTGTTTTAATGGCAAAATTTATGAATCTTTTTCCTGGTCATAAAGTAAATCCACTTATCGGTTCAGCTGGTGTATCGGCAGTTCCAATGGCTGCTCGTGTATCTAACAAAGTTGGTATGGAGTATGACCGTACAAATATGCTTTTAATGCATGCAATGGGTCCAAATGTTGCAGGTGTTATCGGTTCAGCAGTTGCGGCTGGTGTACTTATCTCTATATTTTCATAATCTATATACACATTATGAGAAAAGGATGTGCATTATTTGCACGTCTTTCTTCCCTTTTATAAACTCTCTATTTTTCCAAAATTGAAACAATAAGAGGAATAATATTATGACTCTTTGTTTTATCTATAAAACCACTCGCTCCTAAAACTTCAGCCTCTCGTTTATTATTATTACCTGTCATCGAGCTATTAACAATTATTGGTATATTTTTTGAGTATGGTCCAGAGCGTAGGTGTTGTATAACGGTAAAACCTGACATCTCAGGCATCTCAATATCTGTTACAATAGCAGTAATATTTACTGCATTTTCACCAAGGGAATCTACATATTCAATCAGTAATTTTCCATTATTAAACATTTTCATATCAATTTGAGCATGATTAAATATCTGTGCTAAAGCCCGTTGTGCAGTTTTAGAATCTTCCGCAACAAGTACTGTTCCTAATTTGAGACTTGCCGGTATGTTAATATCTGCCAAATTTGCACTATCTTGCGCAACGTTTACCATAGCCTGAGGAATCACCTCTGAAAGAAATTTTTCATAGTCCAAGATAAGACAAAGACTACCATCTTCAAGTCTTGTATCATTCATAACAAGTCCATCGTCTTTAAGTCTATATCCATCGGGAGCGTGCATCTCATTCCAGTTTTTCTTTATAACTCTAAACGCAGACATAATTCTAAGACCTATAATTACGCCATTATAATCACAAATAAGAATATTTGAATTTTTCAACTCTTCTTTCGTCAAAGAGATTCCAAGCCATGCGGGAAGATTTAAAATAGGAATCTGTAGATTACGAAGCATAATCGTTCCCTCTAAAAGAGTATCAGCCGATGGGATTTGCGTTAAAAAGTGATTTTTAGCCTCAACAACTTCACGAGTTTTAAAAACGTTTATAGCGTAGTATGCGGATACGCCACTATTGCTTACTCTAAATACTAAAAGTTGTAGTTCATTATTTTTTGCGAGATTTGTAGAAGCATCGACATTATCTAGTACGGACATCAAACACCCTTTATATTAAATATGCTTTAATAATATCTAAAATCAAATGAATTATGCATA
>CALDOC010000079.1 GCA_937914675.1 uncultured Sulfurimonas sp. | reverse complement strand
TTTTTCACTTAATATCCTTTTAAATTTTTCTTTAAGATTATAGTACGATTTTGATAATAAATATATTATAAAGTTATGTTTTCGACTAAATCTATCTCTTTTGGCGTTACTATTACGGCGTCGTACACAAAATCGACGTTAAGTTTGTTCTTGCTCATGTAGACGTCGCCAGTTTTTATGAGTTTAAAAAGTTTTTTTGGAGTTATGTTTTGAATGGCCAGTTCATAATCGACTCCACTTTTAACTTCTATAAAGTGAAGAGCCTTATTTTTCGTGGCAATCACGTCTATCTCGCCAAAACGAGAGTAAAAATTTCTCTCCACGATGAAAAAACCTCTCTCTTGTAAAAACGCGACCGCTCTCTCTTCGGCCACGTTTCCTTTGGCTCGGCTCATGAAAGAGCCAAAAATATCAGAGGCGGATACGTAATCAATCCAATGTAAGGCGATAGTTTTTGAATGGGAGTCAATAGAGCCAAAGTCAATTCAGAGGAAAGTTCTTTTTCAATAAAGACTTTTTTTATCAAAACGATTTTAAAAGCGACGTCCAAGGCTTTTAGGGAGAAAAGAGCTATGGCGTAAACGTTGTAGCCGGTTAAAACCATAAAGCCGATGGCAAAGTAAAAGGTTGGATGCATGATTAAAAACAAAAATATACTTCTAGAATAGTGCTTGTACATGCGAGCCAGCATCCCCAGAAGAGTATCCGCTTTTTGCCACTGCGCTTCGTAGATTTCCAAGAACGCAAACAAAAAGACGTAATCTAGTATAAGTTCGTCTATCATCTAGCCAAACAGCTTCGAGAAAAAGCCTTTGCTTTTTCCCGCTTCTTTATCTATCATTTTAACGTAACTTTCAACGCCAAGCAGACCAACTTCCGCGCGTTTGACCATCTTGTCTTTTCCTATCACTACGGTTAAGGGCACGCTTCTCACCATGAACTTAGCCGATAGTTTTGGATTGCGCGACGAATTCACTTTTGCGATTACGACTTTTTCATCCTTGTAACGCTCCGCCAAATTTGGTAGATACGTCATCAACGTTTGACATGGCCCGCATGTAGCGCTATAAAAGTCTATAAAAACCACCGAATCCGTACTTTCCATAAAAGAGGAATAATTTGAATCTGTCAATTCTAAAACGTCTTGCATGTTGATAATCCTAATAATTAGATGTAAAAGTATATCAAATTACGTATTATTTATTTGTCATCCCTAGACTACCAAATCAACCTCTTGCATACTCCCCGCTCCACCATCTTCTTTAAGGTAAATGGAACTCTCTTTCATGGTGGCTCGCGTGTTTTGAGCGCTGTCTTTGAGATCAAACTGCGTGTTCGCGTTTCCCAAATAAAGCGCTCCGACGTTTTTATCTTTAAGGGAAAAAAGATTTTCATTGCCCGACTCGTCTTTTGTCCAGATAACCAAACTGTTAAATATGTCGTCGTTTTCATCAATCCAGTTGTTATTGTCGCCATCATAAGCCGACAACTCGTCAAACCCGTTTCCCTTGGTCGGTCCAAAGAGTTCGCTTCCATCGTTGATGACGCCGTCTTTGTTTTTGTCCAACGCTAAAAAACCGCTTCCTTGACCCACGAAGGAAAACTCGTCGCTTTTGCCGTCAAGGTTTAAGTCGAAGTTGTGTTTCATGTCGCTTATAGAAACCACGTCGGTTCCAAAATTAAGAACTAGAGGGTCGATTTTTGCGTCTCCGGCTTTAAAACTAACGCTCTCATGTAGTTCTGTACGACTTTGCATGCTAAACGCCAATGAAAAATCGATTGATTTTCCATCTTCGGATTTTACGTTTCCTTTTGCGGAGAACTTCAAAGACTCCTCATGAACTTCGCTTTTCTCATAGCTATAATCCACTCCCCATCCAAGGGGTTTGGCTTGGGTCGAGCCCTCGGAAGAACCGACTCTTTTCATAAAAGACAAATCGATTTTCTTGCCACTCAACGCCTCGATGGCGCGAACCGCGCTCATAAGCTTAGGGTCAAGTCCTTGACCCTCCAAAGCGTCTCCAACTTGAGTCGATTCGTTGGCGTCGTTTATGGATTTAAACTGATCGCTCACTTGCAATCGATCCAAATTTTTAAAGCGCTCGGGAGCGTCTTCAAACGAGTTCCATTTTTCAAGAGATTCTTTTTGCGTTATCTCGCTACTTTTTTCATGAGAAGAAAAAAGCGAGACGTTTGAGCGTTCGATTTTCATAATGCGTCCTTGTACTAAGTAATCAACGCAAGTAAATCGACCGATTGTTCAAACGGCTAAAACATTTATTACTCTTTGACCTCGTCTTTCATAAACCATATGAAAATCAAAGGTATGAACAAGAGGGTTAAAAACGTGCCCACCAGCAACCCGCCGATGGCAACGGCTCCCAAAGGCGCCAGTCTCTCTAGTCCAATCGCCGAACCCATGGCGACGGGGTACATGCCGGCGGCGACCGCGAAAGCCGTCATGAGGATGGGGCGAGTTCGGATTTTCACGCTCTCTCTCATGGCGTCGACCTTGCCCAAGCCCTCTTTCATCTTTTCATCCGCGAAGTGAATGAGTAAAATGGCGTTGTTCACTATGATTCCCGAAAGTAAGATGAAGCCCATCATCGCCGGCATGGAAGTGTGATAATCCAGCAACAACAGTATCCATGAAGCGCCTATGATGGTAAGCGGTATGGACAAAATAATCATCAAAGAGATTTTCACGCTGTTAAACAGCGCGACAATCGTAAAAAAAAGCAGTACGATCGAAAATACAATCGCGCCGGCCATGAGCGTGGCGGACTCTTGAAACTGTTTTATGTCTCCCGTTTGTTCCATGCTTACGCCCAAAGGCAATTTTACGCCCTCAAAAGCATTTTCAAAACTTGCCATGATGTGTGAAATCGCCGCTTTTTCCCTAAAACCATATACGTTTATGACATACTCCAAACCCTCTCTCGTAATCATGCTAGGCTCCAACTCTTGCGAAATCGTGGCGAGCGCGTTTAATGGAATTTTGCCCTTTGGAGTCTCTATGAGCGTTGACAAAATTTTTTGAGGAGCGTCTCTCATCTCCTCGTCTATCCAAACCCGCACGTTAAAGTCGGCGCTGTTTAAGAGAGGAAATTTTGAGACGACGACGCCACGAAGCAGGATTTGAATTTGAGACGTCACTTGATCCATGCTGAGTCCATACAACTGCAACTTTTGCTCGTTTACCTCCAAATCGTACACCCTTTTGTCCTTGTCCCAGGTTTTACTCACGGAGACCAAACCTTTTGTGCGATTCATCACGTCTTCCACTTTTTTGGCGGCACTTAGCAAATCGTCAAAGTTCGCGCCAGAGAGCGTCACGTCGATGTTCGCTCTTATGCTTGCAATCGCGGTAGCCCCGTAATCAACCACGTCGAGAGTTTTTATGCGCTCTATTTGAGACATTTGCTTGCGCAGACGGCGTTGTATCTCCCAAATGGTTTCCTCTCTTTCGTGTCTGTTCACGTACGTCGCCATTATCGATATGTGGTCGATTCCGCCGCCGCTTCCAACGCTCATAACTCCGGGTTCGCTTCCGATGGAAGAGGAGAGATAATTCAACTTGGCGTTTTTTGAGATAATCGCGTTGGCTTGTTTTAGAATCTCTTTACTCGCTTCCATGGGCAAGTTCGCGTCCGCGACGATGGAAATCTTCACGCCGCCCGTATCCATCGGAGGCATAAGCTCTTGTCCCACCGTTGGCATGACGCCTTTGACGCTTATCGCAAAAACCAAAACAAGAACTGCAAAATAACTCGTAGCCGCCACCTTGCTTCTTAGCGCTAGATTTAAAGCGCCTGAAAAAAACTGATGAACAAACTCATTCGCTACTGTCGCGTATCTATGAAAAAATGCTTCCATAGCGTTTACGCGCTTGTTGTCCAACGCCAATAATTTTAGCGAAAGTAATGGCACGGCGGTAACGGAAATGACGTACGACGCCACGAGCGCCAAAAGCAAAGTGCCGACTAAAGGTTGAAAAACCGTTTGAGGATAACCGCCCACGAACATTATGGGAGCGAGCGCGATCATGGTCGTAACCGTTCCGGACAAATCCGCGAACATTATCTCTCTAGTGCCAGAGAACACCGCGTCGCGTATGTCGTCATGCTCTTCCCTGTAATGGCGCTCAATGTTTTCCATGACGACGACGGTATCGTCAAGCAACAAGCCAAGAGCCAAAATGATGGCCGTCAAAGTCACCACGTTGAACTCGACTCCGACTATCCACATAAGCGCGATGGTGCTTAGATAAACGATGGGAATGGTGAGAAGAATGACGAGCACTTGTCTAAAACTTCCCAAAAACAGAAACACGACAATCGTTGAGAGTATAATGGCGTCGATTAAAGATGAAAACATATTGTTCGTGCTGAGAACGATGGTCTCTTTTTGAGTGTCCGTTATCTCAAAATTTAAATTTGAGTACGTGGCCTTTATCTTGGTCAACTCCTCTTCAACGAGCCCTATGGTTCGCACGACGTCCGCGTTTCGAGAACGCTGAACGGATATGGCGATGGACTCTTTCGAGTTTCCAAAGTAGGCGGATGAGTTTTCATAATTGCCAAAATAGACTTTCGCGACGTCGCCAAGCGAAACGTCGGCCGTAATTTTCATGGCTTTTATCTGCGATACGTCCTCTTTTTTACCATTTACTTTGAGCAAGTATCTACTCGTGTCGTTTGTGATAAAACCTATGGCGTAATCTTGCGAAGTTTTTTCAATGGTCGCCAAAACTCCAGAGAAGCTAAGACCGTACTCATCAAGTCTGTTTTTGTCCATAATGATTTGAATCTCTTTTTGATAACCTCCGAAAATTTCTACGTTGGCTACGCCTTTTAGTTTTAAAAGACGACGCTTAATCTCCGTCTGCGCAAGTTGACGAACGCTTGTCAAATCGACTTTTTCATTATCTCCTCCATTGATGGCAATAACCACGATGGGCGCGGTGGCGCTCGAGATTTTATGAACTTGCGGTTCTTTTACGTCTCTAGGAAGGGATGAACGGATTTTGTTGAGAGAATTCGTCACGTCGCTTGCCGCCATGTCGAGGTTTTTGGAGTACTCAAACTCCGCGTGAATCACGCTCACCTCGTCAATGGTGGTGGAGTATACCCGTCTAACGTCCTCAAGAGTATAAAGTTCTTCTTCGATCGGCACGCTCACGTTTGAAGCCAAAGTTTTCGCCGAACCTCCAGGCTCAACGACGACGACCGCAATCTCAGGATAGTTAGACTCGGGGAAAAGTTTTCTATCGATTTTTCCATACCCCAGCGCGCCGAGGACTACGAACAAGGTCAAAAAAGAGTATATGAGATACGGCTTTTTTAAGAGCGACTCTATCCAACTACTATTTTTCATAACCATCGCTCATGATGGATATATTTTTGTAAAAAGGCAAAATGGAAAGTTTGGATTCGCTCGCGAGCGCGATTTCACCCGAGACGCAAGGCTTTATGATTAGACTTTCGTCATCTTCCATGACGATTTCCACTCTCTTTTTTTCAAACTTATTATCGTTAAAAAGCATCACGTAGGTCGTGTCTTTTAGATGTAGAATCGCGTTTCTTGGAAGAGCGCATCCCGTTGCGGAGTTGGTCACGACCTCTATGGACGCGTAACTATCGTTTTTAGCTTTCAAGAAACCGTTCAACGCGACTTCCGCCACGTTGAGATTGTTTTTCGCGTTTGGATATATCTTCGAGACTTTTCCCACCTCAACCCCATCATGCAAAACCATGTCGCCAACCGCCACGGCGTTTTTGGCGCTCGCGAATGAAAACGTCATCTTTTGAACGTAGCCGCTCAGAAGAAGTATCGGCTTTGAAGCGAGAGCCAAATCTCCCTCATGCATGTACAAAGCGGAGACGACGCCATCGTAGGGGGCTTTGATTTGCAAATAATCCAAGTCTGCGTTTAGCGACGCAATCTTATCTTTCGTCGCGTCGCGCGCCGCTTTTTTTCTCAAGAGTTCTAAAACGGACGCGTCGTACTTCTCTTTTGAAATTCCCTTCGCCTTGTAAAGATTCTCGTTTCGTTCTTCTACGCCCATGTGATACTTAACGTCGCTTTCTTGAACTTGCAAAGTTTTCACCAAGGTTCGCATGGCGCTCATTAAAGACTTTTCGTCAATCTTAACAAGCAAATCGCCTTTTTTGACTTTTTGCGATTCGCTCACTAAAACTTTCGTAATCGCTCCGCTGAATTTAGCGCTTATTTGAGCTTCCGCGTCGCTACGCGTTTGCGCTAAAAACGGACGCGTCTCATCTATCTTCGCCTCTTTCGTCCGCGTTGTTTTTATGTTATAGTTTAAAGCTAAGGCGGTTGGTTGATTTTGTATGTTTTCTTGCGTAGAGATTAATTTTTTGGCGGCTAATCCTACAAGGATGACTAGCGCGATAAAGATTACTATTTTTTTCATTTTTCATGACCTTTTTCAAGAAGATAATTGAGATAATTCAAGGAGTTTTGATAGTTGTGTTTGGAGCTGATATAACTACTGTTCGCCAACTGATAGCGAGCTTTTGAGTAAAGCAAATCGTTGATGTTCGAAGCGCCGTTGTCGTAAAGGAGTTGTTCTATTTTTTGAGTCTCTTTCATCAGGGCCAACTCGCTTTTGGCGCTTGCAAAAGTTTTTACGGAGAGTTTTATCTTAATCAGCGCTTGCGTCAAGGAGCTTTGCAACTCTCGTTTTGTTTTAACGGCGTCGAGTCTGCTTTGCATGGTTTTGATTCTGCTTTTTTGAATCAGACTCGACGTCTTTCCAAAATCAAAAATATTCCATTTCAGATCGACTCCAGCCTGCCAAACGTCCGCGCTTTTAAAATCGCCGGAGTATGCGTTTGAGCCGTCGTTTATCCCTGAACTTAAACCGTAATATCCGTTAAACCCGACCTTTGGATACTTCATGGCGAAAGTTTTTTCTTCTTCTTTGATTTTCTTATTTGTATCCAAAGTCGCCAATCGCTGTCGCTTCGTTTGCGCGAGAGCCGCGTCGTAACTCTCTTGGCTCTCTCCAACGTCCACAACTTCAATCTCAATTTTCTCAAAATTGGAAACTTCCTTCACAAGCATGGTCGCCGCTAACGTTGACTTTAAAATCTCTATGTTTGATTCTATCTCAATGAGCCCTAAAGAGGCGCGATTTAAATCGGCCAAAGATTTTAATTCGTCTATCTTGGCTAAACGCGCCAACTCAACCTTGTAAGCCACGCTCTCGTGCAAATCTTTCAACGCTTTTACGTAAAGCGTTTGCGCGTCTCGCTGCGCTTGAAGCGCCAAGATGTTTACGTATAAAGTTTTTACGTTGTAGATGAGTTGCTCACGGCTTAAAAATCGCAGATTATCGGCTATCTCCTTTTGTAACGACGCCACTTCTATGGAGCGAGTGTTTTGCATGCCGGTAAAAAGCTCGACGCTGTACGAAATCCCGCCAACGAACATGTCTTGAGTGGTGGGAATAATCGCCGCTCCTCCAGCTACGCTAACTGGAGTCAAAGGAGTAAGCGTACGAGGGAGATTGTAATGAGCGTACGACGCCAGCAAATCAAAGCGACCGTAATTTTGCGCTTGTTTCTCTTGCATGTCGGCTTTGGCAATCTCCACGTTCATGGACGCCTTTTGAATCTCCGTAGAATTTTTAAGCGCGACGGACACGGCTTCATCCAAACTAAAAGCTTGCATACTTACCGCTAAAGACAACAATATTATTAATTGATAAATATTTTTAATTCTCATAAATTTTAAACTCCAAAAATGGTTTTTTAGATTGGAATTGTTACAAATTTACGTTAGTTTATCGTTAAGATGGGAATCTTATCTACTTCTTTGTTTGATTTTTGTTTGGGGGCTTTTGTAGATTAATAGTTAAATTTAGAAATAAGTTGACCCCATTGAATCAATTCTTTCACTCAATTATACGCTTAAATATAAAACCGAACAGCGTCTAAAAACCATAAAGTTTTTAGACGCTCTGATTTTATTGTATGCGTTGCTGTCTTTGATGATTGGCAAATTCGCTTTTGTCGATATATCCGTTAGCGTCGCTGTCAACGTCTTTAAACACTGGAGCGCTTGGCGCGTTACGCATCAATCTTCCATCTTCCGCATGTTTTTGCATTCGGCTTTGTTGAGCGTTTTCAAACTCG
>CALDOC010000078.1 GCA_937914675.1 uncultured Sulfurimonas sp. | reverse complement strand
AGTTCCTACGCCGGAGCGGTTGGCATACCGCAGTTCATGCCAAACAGTTTTAGCTACGCCGACAGCTACTAGTCAAAAGTGCCCGACTTGACAAAAATGCAAGACGCCATCATGTCCGCCGCAAAATTTTTACATGTCAAAGCCAACTTTGACTCTCTCATAGATTGGAGACAGATGCCAAACCTTCCAATGGTGGAAGCCGCATGGTACGAGTACGAATTTGCTCATGAAGACACTTCGTTCGTCTACGAAGAGAGTAGCTCGGGCAAAAAATACAACTGCTTTACGAAAGGCAAAAAAGAACTCGCCTACATGAAAGAGTACGCGAAAAAAATCATGCGATACAACAACTCTTCAAACTACGCGGTGGGAGTCATGAGACTCGCCTATGACTCGCATAAGCTTTTAAAAGAGAAGTGATTTGAGAAAAGTACAGAAAAAAGTTTTAATTCTTCATGGTTGGGGCGGCAGCGATTTTCCACATTGGCAAAGCTGGTTGGCGGGCGAATTGGCGAGAGATTACGGCAAGGTTAATTTTGTAAAGTTTAGCGATCAAGACGAACCCAATCTTGGCGTTTGGATGAATGAGCTTGAGCTTGAACTAGAAGCGTTTAAACCGGACATAGTCGTCTGCCACTCGCTGGCGAACGCTTTATGGTTTCATCTTTGCAACGCTCACAATATTAGAGTTGTTGAAAAACTTTTTTTAGTCGCTCCTCCGAGTTTAAACACTCAAATAGACGAGCTTAAAAGCTTTTTTCCCGTAAATCCGCCTAAAGATTTATACGCCAAATATAGCTTGCTCGTCACCTCCACAAATGACCCATACATGAATGAAAAAGAAGCCGAGGAGCTACAAAAAGCGCTCAACGTAACAATGGAAGTCATAAAAGACGGAGGGCATTTAAACAGCGACAGCGCTTATGGAGAGTGGGAATGGATTTTACAAGAGGTGAAAAAATCGTTTTAGACGCTTAAGCGTAAACTAAAGAGTCTCGCATCGCTAGGTTTTTCATGTTTTGAATCGTTGAGAGTGAAAAGAGAGTGAAAGAATTCTGAGTCTCTTCCCAAGCGGGGAGCTTGAGAA
>CALDOC010000077.1 GCA_937914675.1 uncultured Sulfurimonas sp. | reverse complement strand
ACCTTAAAGTATTCCACAAGCAGAGTAAAGTATAATATCTTCAATTTCTCGATTAGGAATGGTGCCAAATGGGTATAGAGATAAAAAACTTTTTTTTACTGATGGTAAGCGCGGTGACGCTTCTGCTTTGGGTCCTTTTTTTTACGGTCCATCAAGAAAGAGAAAGCGCGTACAAGCTTGATAAGTTAGTTGTAGACAGACATGAAATGATTATGTATTCAAAAGTTTTAAGACAGAGTTCTGATGATTTGAGCAAGTACTCCAGACTCTACTCCATAACTTTGGATGAAAAGTATAAAGAAATTTATTACAACGTGTTAAGCATTAGAAACGGCGAGACACGGAGACCCTTAAATTATAATCTCATATATTGGGATTTACTTGAACCCGAGCGCTCCATAAGGCACCCTCTCGAAGAAAAAAAAGCTTTAAAAGAGATAATTAAAAAACTTCCTTTTGACGCTTTTGAGTATCAAAAACTTGCCGACGCGCAAAATAACTCCGACAAGCTTGTAGCGCTGGAAATTGACGCCATAAATATGGCCGCTTCTCTTTCTAAAGATGAAAAAGGGAACCTTTGCGTTCATAAAGAGCAACGAAAAGCTATAGAAATTTTGCATTCACTTGAGTATTTACAAGCAAAAGAGAAAATTATGCTTCCAATAGACGAGTTTTTAACGCATCTAGAAAACAGAACCACAATACAGATAAACAATCTCAAAAACGACATAGATTTAAACGCAAAAAATTTAACTTACGTAATAATCGCGTTTTTTATAGTGACGGCGCTATTTTTCTTTCTCATGTTTATGAAAATTCTCAATCCAATCTCATATTTGACAGAGGAAATCCATAAATTTAAAGATTCTATAGATTCAAAGAGTGACAACAAGATCTTCTATGACGATGAAATTGGCTATATGAGTAAACAATTTTATAAAATGAAAAACAAAATTAAAAATGACACTAAAGCTCTCTTGGCAAACGAAAAGAAGATTAAAGAGTACCTTACGCTCGTGGATATGAACGTCATAACGTCTTCTACGGATTTGAAGGGAAAAATCATCTCGGTGTCTGAAGCTTTTTGTTCCATAAGCGGTTATTCGAGAGATGAACTTTTAGGCAAAAAACACTCTATGTTAAAGCATAAAGACATGCCTCAAAAAATCTATGAAGAGCTATGGTCGACAATTACGCAAGATGAAACATGGAGCGGAGAACTTAAAAACAGAAGAAAAGACGATAGTTTTTACTGGGTTAAAGCGACCATATACCCAATATTCAACGAAGAAAACAAAAAAATCGGCTACACCGCCATTCGAGTTGACGTTACAGACAAAAAAGAGATCGATTCGCTTCTAAAAAGTTCAAAATACAATGAGAAAAAAATCCTAGATTACGTCAATTTGGTAGATAAAAACATCATCACCTCCTCTACCGACGCTCATGGAAGAATTACGTACGTCTCAGAAGCGTTTAGCCGAATAAGCGGATACTCGCAAGAAGAACTTCTTGGAAGAAGTCACGCCATGGTCAAACACAGCGACATGGACGCTAGACTCTACGACTCCTTATGGGAGACCATAACGCTCAACAAAACTTGGCATGGAGAGATTAAAAATAGAACGAAAGAGGGTGGTTTTTATTGGGTTGACGCGACCATTTATCCTATATTTGACATAAATGGATATAAAGTCGGCTACACCGCCATACGCATCGACATTACGGACAAAAAGAGGATTGAAGAACTTTTGGAGACTGACGCTTTAACTGGCTTATACAGCAGAAAACACTTCAATGAATTTTTTCCAAAAAAAATGGAAAAAGTAAAAGAACATAAAAATCATCTCTCATTGTTGATTATGAAAATCGACTTTTTTAAAGAATACAATGATTACTACGGGCAGAAAAATGGAGATAGCATTCTGATAAACCTTGCAAAGTTGTTGCAGAATTCTCTAGAAAAAGCAAGCGACAAATCTTTTAGACTCAGCGGTGAAGCCTTTGGCGTTCTTTTTGAATCTCAAACTCCAACGCAAGCGTATTCTTTTGCAGACGCCATAAGACAAAACGTAGAGAACTTAAAAATCCAACATGAGAACAATCAAATGAGCCAATACATGACGGTTTCCATGGGACTCGCAACAAAGTCTTACGAACAAGAGATAGTGAAAGACGCGCTATACAAAGAAGCGGACGACAACTTATACAAAGCTAGAGAATTTGGTAGAAATAGAATCGAAGCAAACGAATAATTTAAAGCTCTCAAAGCTCAAGATCCAACTTAACGCTTGGAATCATGTTTGCGCTTCTATCTTATAACCAACGCCAAAGACGTTTTTTATCGTATCTTTTGGCAGTTTTTTTCTCAAATGCTTAATCAACGTCTTAAGCGCGTCGTTTTTTGGCTCATCCGCGTCATACCACAACTCATAGATTATATCGTCGCTACTAAACGTTTTGCGCGTATTTGTAAAGAGTAGACTTAAAAGCTCTATCTCTTTTTTCGTTAGATTGAGAGCTTCGTCCTCTTTCATCAGCTTTTTATTTTCTTGATCCCAATAGCAAGAATCTTTTATTTTAATTATTTTATTTGCGATTGTCCTATAGTTTAACATCTCCTCCATCGCTAAAAAAAGAGCGTTTTTAAGGTCAAGGCGAGAGACTGGTTTTATAAGATATTTGGTCAATTTTAGCTCCGTCGCGGCAACAAGCGTTTCTACGTCCGAGTTCGCCGTGAGCATAATCGCCTTTATCGCATGGTCGCCCTCTCTTATCTCTTTGAGAAAATCCACGCCACTTTTTCCCGGTAGGTTAATGTCGACAATCAATATGGACGGATTTTTGGTTTGATATATTTTTAGGGCTTCTTTCGCGTCGCCCGCTTCATGCACGGTGT
Organism: uncultured Sulfurimonas sp.; assembly: GCA_937914675.1. Taxonomy (GTDB): domain Bacteria; phylum Campylobacterota; class Campylobacteria; order Campylobacterales; family Sulfurimonadaceae; genus Sulfurimonas. The sequence goes on along the minus strand of CALDOC010000077.1, from coordinate 7,925 downwards.
GAAAAAAACGTTTAAGATAAGAAACGTAATTACGTCTTACTTCCGCTTCATCCTCTACGTATAGTATTTCATACGAGTATTTGTCTTCGCTCATGATAAATTTTCCTTTGGAAACACGATTGAAAAACGGCTGCCTTTGTTTACGTTGCTCACGTTTATCTCGCCATGGAAGCGCTCTCGTATGATTTTTCGCGACATGTACAAACCCAATCCACTCCCTTGCGATTTGTGCTTTGTCGTGTAGTAAGGCTCAAACATTTTTTCTCTAACGCTTTTACTTATTCCACCCGCGTTGTCATAGATATTAATCGCGTACTCGCCATCGTTCAAAGCGATCTCGACTTCTATGTTGGCCTGATACACGTTTCTATCCAAGAGGGCGTCTTTAGCGTTGTTAAAAAGAACTACGATTATCTGTTTAAGTTCATTTGCATAACACTCGCACTCATAATTCGCGTCCATCTTCGTCTCGATCGCGATTTGATTTTCTTCTAAGTTGGCTCTAACTATAGCTATGGATTGTTCTACTACGTCTCTTAAAAAAACTTTTGCTTTTGAGTTGTTGTTTGCAAAATATCCCTTAAAATCGTCAATGGTGTTTGACATATATTTAGTGAGAGCTTCTATCTCTTGTAGTTTCTCTTCCAAAAGCGGGTCATGAACGTTTTTATCGTAAAGCAACTTGTCTATCGCGCCAACGGTGGAGTTGATTTGAGCGAGTGGCTGTCTCCATTGATGAGCGATGTTGTCGAGCATCTCTTTCATGAACGCCAACTTTTTTTCTTCGACTCTTTCTCTTCGTTTAGCATAGCGAATTCACCCTCAAATCATGTAATTATCTCTGGCATTGTAACTAATGTATGCAAAAACTTACTATTTCTTGACAACTATACAGTATAATAACTTCATAAACATGATTTCATGAATGAGGAATATTTTTATGCAAACGAAAGATGATAAAAAACAAAATGACGATATTGCAGAACTAGGCAACGTTGACAAAATCAGAGAGATACTTTTTGGTTCCAAGTCTCGTGAATTTAAAGATAAGTTTGATAAATTAGAAACTTATCTCATCAGCGTTCACGAAGAGATGCGAAAAAAAATCGAACAAAATCAAAACGATTTCAACGCTAGAATGGATAGTGAATTTGAAACCATCTCTAAAAAGATAAAAAACGTTACGACGCAACAACAAAACGAGTTTTCTGATCTTAGAGATAGTTCTCTCAAACAAGAAAAACGCTTGCAAAACGCCATTGACATGGCTCAAGAAGAACTCAACGACAAAAATGAACAACTTCAAAAACAGCAAATTCAGAACAACAACGCGATTCGTTCTCAAATGGACGAGCTAAAAGACGAACTCATAAAAACGCTCCATGACAAGATATCCCAACTAAGCGGCGACAAACTTTCACGTCACGACGCGGCGGAAATCATGATGGAAGCCGCCATGGCGATGAAAGGGCAAAGGGTGGAAGAACAACTATCCATATCGCAGACTGACCCTGAGTAACGTAATATATGAGTAACTCTCAAACAAACCAAGAAGAGAACGCTTTAGAAGAAGCTCTCTCCCCCATAGTCGATAAACTCATAAATAAAAACTATGAATCCAACAAAGAGAGGATGACGTCGCAGATAGCTCCTCTTTTAGGTTCCGCCATTCGCGAACAGATAAAGTCTCAAAAAGACGACGTGGTCGACGCCTTATATCCAGTCTTGGGAAACATGATTAGTCGTTACGTCACTAAAACGCTAGAAGAGACGCTAAACAGCATAAACGCGCAAATTCAAAATGGCCTCTCCTACAAAACGCTCAAACGCAAAGTCAAAGCGAAACTAAAAGGCGTTAGCGAGACCGAACTTCTACTAAGCGAAAACGCGAATCCAAACATACAAGCGGTTTTTCTAATTCATAAAGAGACGGGCGTAACGCTCTCACGCGCTCACAATCCAAACCATCACGTTAGCGAGCCTGAAATGCTAGCGGCTATGATGACGGCGATTAGAAGTTTCGTCAATGATTGGGTCTCGCAAGACGGCAAAGACCACGAACTCGGCGAGATAGATTACAGTGGCAACAAAATCATCATTGAAGCAAGCTCTTATAGTTATCTAGCCGTCATAGTCGAGGGCGCGTCATATAATTCAACTTACGACAGGATAAGAGGCGTCTTAGGAGACATAGTCTCAAAGTATGGAGAGAGCGTCAAAAAATTTGATGGCGATTTAACCCAATTTCCAAACGCCGAAGTTTATAAAGAGCTATCTTCTCTTTTAATTAACGAAGAAGAGATTCATAAGGCGAAAACGCATCCTCTCATGTACGTAGTTCCTCTCGTTTTTCTCTCATGGGCTTCTTTTAGCGTCTACAAAAATTACTTAAACGACGCTCTCAGAGATAAAGCGAACGAAGTTTTATACAAAACGACGCAGCTAACGTCATACAGACTAACGGCTAACGCGGTCGATGGCGTTATAACTCTAAGCGGTGAAGTTCCTTTTGCTTATCACAAACGACTAGCGCGAAAGTTAGTTGAAAAACTAGAAAGCGCAAACAAAGTTGACAACCAAATCATAGTCGCCCCTAGCCTTGAAGATCCTATGCGAATTAGCTCAAACATTGCTTATCTCATATCGGGTCTCAACTCTCAAAAGGGAGTGAACTTAACGTACGACTATGATTATGAAACGCTTGTCGTAAAAGGCGAGGTTTGGGACGAAGCGCGTAAAAACAGAGTCATGCAAGTAATAACTCAAGCCATAACTCTTAAAAACATGCAAAACGCAGTTATAATCAAACCGCCAGAATTACACAAAAGCGTATGCTTTGAGAGAGGTTCCACAAAACTAACGCCATCGGCTCAATCGAGACTGATTGAAACAATTTTGCTTTTAAAACGCTTAGACGAGAGTTTGCTTATAAACGTTACGTCTTACAGCGATCAAATAGGTGAGAAAAAACAAAACAAAAAATTGTCAAATGACAGAATCCAAAACGTCACAAACTACTTAAGAGAACAAGGCGACGTAAGCAACGAGTTTGTTACAGCCGTTAGCCAAAGCTCGCCCGAGGGCGTAAACCCATCGCTTGAGCCGCAAAAGGCGCGATGCGTAATAATCTCATATGAAAAAAAGGTCAACAGATGATAGCGTATAAGGTGGTTATGGTTGGCGACTTTGGCGTAGGAAAAACAAGTTTGGTTCGCCGTTTTGTCGACAATAGTTTTAGCGAGGATTATCTTAGCACCATTGGCGTCTCCATATCAAAAAAAAGCTTAGGCAACTCTACCGTCATGTTGTGGGACATAGAAGGAGATACAGAGTTTAAACCGATATTTAAGCAGTATCTTTTAGGAGCGAAAGGTTTTATAATCGTAGCCGACGTTACTCGTAAAAACAGCTTGGAATCCATACAAAAACACATAGAGCTTTGTCACTCCATAGTATCGGGCGCGCCTATTTGCGTAGCGCTAAACAAGTCGGACGCTCCACATGCGATAAGCGAGGAGACAATAAAAAGCTTAAAAAGCCTTTCCCCCTCAATCGTGGAAGTTTTAAAAACGTCCGCTAAAAATGGCGACGCCGTTTTAGAGATATTTTACATGCTCGATAAGAACGTAAGCCAAACAATCAAAAATCGATCATGAACGCCATTTCAAAACTTCTATCGCAAAAGAGCAATATTTTTTATATAGTTTTTGACAAAGATTTCAAGACAATGGAGTTTAGCCCCACGATTGAAGAAATCATTCATGACGAGATAGAAAAGGGTTTAGACGTAAGAGAGAGTATGTGGGAACTCGTTGGATTAGAAGAAAAAATTCTCAAACTTATAGAAGGCGACGACGCGATTCACTTCCCTATGATTCTCAAAGGCGCTACTTATTACGACTTAGACGTTGAGACATTTTTCTCAGCCAAAGGCGTAAAACTCTTCATAGCCTATCTAATCAAAAAGAATAAAGAATCGCTTAGCTACGTCGCTACCATAAAAGAAATCAACAAAAAGAGCCTGATATACGAAACTGAAGATAAAAAAAATCAAGAGGAGCAGTATAAGCTTATCAATAAAAGAGTTATCAATTTCAACGTTGACATGAATGGAATGATTACCAGCGCCAATGACGCCTTTGCTTATTTTTTCGATATAAGAAGAGATAAAATACTAGGGGAACACTTTTCAAACTTTTTTAAAGCTCGAGATTCAAACTTCAACGACAAAGAGACCATCATTTTTAACGCCGTCAATAAAAACGATGAAATCGTATCTTTTCACGCAAATATTATTCCCATTGGCCGAGATAATGTTATTTATGAAAACATCATCATTTGTCAAGATATTTCATCCTTAAAAGAGATAGAAAAAGAGCTCGTCTTTGCAGCGGGAAACGACAGCCTAACGGGAGTCGCAAATCGTTCACAGCTGCTTGATAAAATGGATGAAGCCATAATCAAAAGCAAAAATCTCAACGCTTCGTTCAGCGCATGTTTTATCGACTTGGAGAACTTTAAACTTGTAAATTCCGATTATGGGCGTCATGCAGGCGACATGTTGCTAAAGCATGTCGCCAAAATTTTAAGCAACTTTGTACGTAAAAACGACATGGTCGCTAGAATAAGCGGGAATGAGTTTGCAATACTTTTTGATTCCATCTCAGATACTCAGGGTATCGGCGTAATGCTCGAGCGCATAAAAGAATTAGCGATAAAAAATCCACTTATTTATACGAAAGACGACGTTATTAAATTTACGTTTAACATAAGTCTCGTTTCTTACCCAAAAGACGCCAATAACGCAGAGAAATTAATTAAAGTTGCCGATAAAATGATGTGTTTAAAGAAGAGAGATTCTTAGATTTTTGAAGAATGATAAAAAAGAAACAAACGCGAAGTATCGCGTTTGTTTCTGAAAATTATTTTCGAGAGTGACGCTTTCTTTCCGCTTCCGTCAAGTATTTTTTACGAATACGAATTGATTGAGGAGTGATTTCAAGAAGTTCATCGTCTTCAATCCACTCTAGAGCGCGTTCTAACGACATATCTCTAAAAGGAATAAGCTTAATCGCTTCATCAGCTCCCGATGAACGAACGTTTGACTGCGCTTTACCTTTAATAGGGTTAACCACAAGGTCGTTTGAACGTGAATGCTCACCAACGATCATACCTTCGTATACTTCCGTTTGAACGCCAATAAATAGAACGCCACGGTCTTGAATTCCAAATAACGAGAACGCCAAAGTGGAACCTGGAACCATGGAAACAAGAGCTCCGTAAGAACGAGACTCAACGGAACCACTGTATGGACGGAATTCTAAGAATGAGTGATTCATAATACCCTCGCCCTTAGTGTCCGTCAAAAATTGACCACGGAAACCGATTAGCGCGCGAGCTGGAATTTCAAACTCAATACGTTGGAAACCTTGACCCATTGGCATCATTGATTTCATTTCAGCTTTTCTTTTACCAAGACGCTCAATAACGCTACCGGATAAATCCTCAGGAACGTCTATCACCAAATGCTCAAACGGTTCGCACTTGACGCCTTCGATTTCTTTAACGATGACTTCTGGACGAGAAATGCTAAACTCAAAATTTTCACGACGCATATTTTCAGCGAGAATGGTAATTTGAAGCTCGCCACGACCAGAAACTTTAAATTTACCTTCGCCAACGGTTTCAAGTCTCATGGCGACGTTCGTATTCATCTCAAACTCAAGTCTTTCGCGAAGTTTGTTTGAAGTAATGTGCTTGCCTTCTTTACCAGCCAAAGGAGAATCGTTTACGGCGAATACAACCGTTAGAGTTGGCTCTTCAACATGCATTGGATCAAGCGCGACTGGATTAATCGGATCACAAACGGTGTCTCCAACGTCAACTGTTTCCATTCCGGCAAACGCAACGATGTCGCCAGCTTCCGCTTCGTTGATCTCAGTTCTGTTAAGTCCCATAAAGCCAATTAATTTACTAATCTTGCCTTTAACCAATTCGCCATCAGCCTTAGCCAACATAATGTTGTCGCCTTTTTTCACTCTACCGTTAAAGATCCTAGAAATACCTATTTTCCCAACGTAGTTGTCATAATCAAGAGTGAACACTTGTGATTGAAATGGGTTGTCAGGTGAACCTTCCGGCTCTGGAACTTGATTGATAATCGCTTCGAATATACAAGTGAAATCTCCATCTGGATCAGCCATGTCTAGCTTTGCGATACCATCGCGAGCCGCGGCGTAGATGATTGGGAAATCTTGTTGATCGTCAGTCGCGCCCATAGCGGCGAAAAGGTCGAACATTTCGTCAACGACTCTATCGCAATCAGCGGAAGGTTTGTCAATTTTGTTAATTACAACGATTGGTTTTTTACCAAGAGCGAGCATCTTCTTAACAACAAACTTAGTTTGAGGCATAACTCCCTCATAAGCGTCAACAAGAACTAAAACGCCATCGACCATCTTAAGAACGCGTTCAACTTCACCACCAAAATCTGCGTGACCCGGAGTGTCAATTATGTTAATTTTGAAGTCTTTATAACGAATAGCCGTATTTTTAGAAAGAATCGTGATACCGCGCTCTTTTTCCAACGCGTTGCTGTCCATTGCTCTCTCGGCGTGCTGCTCATGAGCGCCGTACGTACCTGACTGCACTAGCAATCCATCAACTAGAGTAGTTTTACCGTGGTCAACGTGAGCGATAACGGCGATGTTTCTTATTTTTTGCATATAGGGTTTCCTCTTATCTGGAAAATTTTTCGAAATTATACCCAAATAAAAGTTATATCCTTGTAAAATGCTAATTATAATGAGTGCAATACGCTTCTAGCGCGTAACAATGTGAGAAATAAAAAAAGGTTAAATTATTATTAATTATCCAAATGAATTAAACGCCGTATTTGATAAATTATTACATCATAATGTCAGACCCATAATCGTGGGCGGTTACGTTAGGGATTATTTATTGAACAAAGAGTCTAAAGACATAGATATTGAAATTTACGGCGTCTCTTCTTTTTCAAAATTAGAAAAAATTTTGATTGAGTTTGGAGCCGTTAACAGCGTCGGAAAAAGTTTTGGCGTCTGTAAATTAAAAGCGTTTGACCTTGATTTGGACTTCTCTTTTCCAAGAACGGATTCAAAAATATTTTCAGGACACAAGGGATTTGAAGTAACGATAGACTCCAGCCTTGATTATGCAAAAGCGGCAAGCAGACGTGATTTTACGATTAACGCAATAGGATACGACGTACAAAACAAACAAATTTTAGACCCTTACCTAGGAATCGACGATTTAAACAACAAAATTTTAAGAGCTGTTGATATTTCAAAATTTGCTCAAGACCCTTTAAGAGTTTTAAGAGCCGTACAATTTAGCGCAAGGTTTGATTTAACTCTGAATGAGGAACTCTTTGTTCTTTGTAAAACCATGGTTCAAAACAACGCCCTTCATGAACTCCCAAAAGAAAGAATATTTGAAGAGATTAAAAAGCTTCTACTCAAATCTACAACCGTTTCAAATGGAGTTAAACTATTAAAGGAACTTGGAACTTTTGAGTATTTTAGTGAGTTGAATAAATTAAATGAGACTCAATTCGCAAACACCCTTGAGTCGTTGGATAAGATGCGCTCTCTCTTGAGCGCCAACGTTCAAACGGACGTCGCGCTAATGCTTGCAATTTTAATTTATCGCTTAAACATGCGAGATTGTGATAATTTTTTAAAAAAATTAACAAATGAAAAAAAATTGATAGCCTCCGTTTTGGGAATTTTAAAAGCCAAAGAGAGCTTTAGTTTAGACGGTTATACTCAATATGAGTTGCATATTCTTGCAACAAAGGTAAATATAGAACGGTTTGTTCTTTTTTTACAAGCCACTACGCAGTCCAAGAGAACTCTTTCAAACATAGACAAACTTAAGAGTAAGGC
>CALDOC010000076.1 GCA_937914675.1 uncultured Sulfurimonas sp. | reverse complement strand
AACAAAAGAGGTCGTCGAGCTATTTAACCACATGGCGCGGACAAAGTTTAAAAATTTTTTGCATATCGACAAAGACAAAAGAGTCTCTCAAGATTTCGTAGGTTCGCCATATAGTTCAATCGTGGCGGAAGATTTAATTCAGGTGATTGGCGAGGACATGATAGGCGTTAGAGCTTGGTATGACAATGAGTGGGGCTATTCATCGCGCTTGCTTGACATGGCCATACATATAAATAAATAAACAAAACAGGAGAATAAATGAAATTATTAAGTATTAAAAATCTAAACCTAGCGGGTAAAAAGGTGTTTATAAGATGTGACTTTAACGTTCCAATGGACGAGTTTGGAAACATTTCCGACGATAGACGCATTCGCTCCGCCGTCGCGACCATTAACTACTGCTTAGACCTAGATTGCGCAGTCATCTTAGCTTCTCACATGGGACGCCCAGATGGCGAAGTGGTGGAAAAATATTCATTGGCACCAGTCGCTCGTCGTTTGCAACAGCTTCTTAAACGCGACGTCATTCTCGCGTTGGACGTCGTTGGCGAAGACGCCATAAAAAAAGCGAACGAGCTTGAAAAACATCAAGTGCTTTTGATTGAGAACTTGCGTTATGAAAAGGGTGAAACAAAAAATGACGTAGAGTTGGCGAATAAACTAGCTTCAATGGCGGAGTTTTACGTCAATGACGCTTTTGGCGTTAGCCATCGCGCGCACTCTTCGGTAGAAGCGATCACTCATCTTTTCGATAACGAGCATAAAGCGGCGGGATTTTTACTAGATAAAGAGATTAATTTTTTTGGTAAATTGGTAAATAATCCAGTTCGTCCATTTGCCGCCATAGTCGGAGGAAGCAAAGTCTCTGGAAAGTTGGAAGCGCTTATCAATCTTTTGCCAAAAGTGGACAAAATTTTCATCGGCGGAGGAATGGCGTTTACGTTTTTAAAGCAGATGGGTTACAATATAGGCGCTTCATTGGTGGAAGACGATTTACTAGAAGACGCGCAACATGTTATGGATGAAGCCAAAAAACTTGGCGTAAAGTTTTACCTGCCGGTAGACGTGGTGGCGGCTGACAAGTTTTCACAAGACGCGGTTAGCAAAATTGTTACGGCTCAAGAGATACCGGACAACTGGATGGGACTCGACATTGGACCCGCGACCGTTAGACTTTATAGAGAAGCTCTCAACGACGTTCAAACGGTTCTTTGGAATGGGCCTATGGGCGTTTATGAGATGGAAAAATTCGCTCGCGGTTCATCAAAGATAGCGCATT
>CALDOC010000075.1 GCA_937914675.1 uncultured Sulfurimonas sp. | reverse complement strand
ACAACGTGCATGTTTATCTTGTCAACACTGGCTGGACTGGTGGCGCTTATGGCGTGGGCAAGCGAATGAGTCTTAAAGACACGAGAGCGTGCATAGACGCCATTCTCGACGGCTCGATTCATGAGAGTGAATTTAGAACGACCCATACGTTTGGATTTAGCGTTCCAAACACTCTCGCCCATTTGGACACGAAAGTGCTTTTCCCTAGAGAAGCGTGGGCCGATGAAGCCGAATATGAGATAGCCAGAGATAAATTAGCCGCTATGTTTATAGAGAACTTCAAAAAGTATCAAACGCAAGATCATGAGTTTGACTACTCTGCGGCCGGTCCTCAACTATAGAAGATTAATTTATTTAATCTTCTTCTTCTTTGTGGCTTGCGTTAAGTAAAGCCATAAAGAGCCTCCAAAAATAAGAAGTATAATTGGAGCTATCCAAGGCTTCTCACCAATTAGCCCAATAAACTTAACCAACGCGTCGCCAGAATAGTAACTTCCAAACCCAAACGATAGCGTCCAAACAGCCGCGCTCATTACGTTTAAAATGGCGAACTTTTTAAAGTCGTATTTTGTAAGCCCTATCGCGATGGGTATAAGCGTTTTAATCCCATAAACGAATTTTTGAATCAAAATAATCCATGAACCGTACTTTTTCATCATGACGTGGGAGAGCGCCAGTTTTCTTCTATGTTTTCTGATTCCTTCCATCATCGTTCTTTTTTGATAACGAGCCATGTAAAAAAGCATGACGTCGCCGATGGAGTTTGCGACGAACGCGACGGCCATTGAAGTCGCTAAATCCATTTTGCCCATGTATGACAAAACTCCAGCTCCAATAAGCGCGACAAAACCGCCACCAAGCGAGTAAATAAAAAGTCCTATGTATCCATAAGTAGCCAAATTACTAAATGTATCTTCCATGTTTATCCTAAATTTGTTTTATTTTCATGATTTCGTCGCGAAGACGAGCCGCTTCTTCAAAGTTCAACTCCTTGGCCGCTTGCTTCATTTTGAGCATCAACTCTTTCGTTATCGCTTTTCGTTCCGAAGCTGGCATTTTATCCATTTTTTTGTGCTTTTGGTAGATGTCGCCATGCTCTTCGAGTTTTAGATTTTCATCAAGAGAGCGTTTCGTCGTCGTTGGAGTTATCCCATGCTCTTTGTTGTAAGCTTCTTGAATCTCGCGTCTAGCGCTTGTTTTATCCATGGCTCTTTGCATGGAACCCGTTATCTTGTTCGCATACAAAATGACTCTACCATTTGAGTTTCTAGCTCCACGACCTATCGTTTGAACAAGCGCTGTCTCGCTTCTCAAGAACCCTTCTTTGTCGGCGTCTAAAATCGCCACCAAACTAACTTCCGGCAAGTCCAAACCCTCTCTAAGAAGATTTATTCCGATGAGAACGTCAAACTCGCCCAAACGCAGTGCTCGTATGATTTGGTTGCGTTCTATCGTGTCTATGTCCGAGTGCATATACTGCACTTTCACGCCTAAATCCGCAAGATATTTTGTAAGAGCCTCCGCCATTTTTTTCGTAAGAACCGTTATGAGAACCCTCTCGTCTTTAAGGGTGATTTTTTTTATCTCGTCATGTATGTCTTCGACCTGATTGTCCGACGTTCTTATCTCGATGAGTGGGTCGAGAAGTCCCGTTGGACGTATGATTTGTTTTGCGACCACGCTCGACATCTCTAGTTCGTATGAGGATGGCGTCGCTGAGACAAAGAGATAATAAGGGGCTTTATCTATATACTCGTCAGCTTTTAGTGGGCGATTGTCCAACGCCGAGGGAAGTCTAAAACCATAATCGACTAAAACGTCTTTTCTAGCCTTGTCGCCCGCGTACATTCCACGATACTGAGGAAGAGAAACATGAGACTCATCTACGATCACGAGATACTCTTTGTTGTTTTGGGCAAAATAATCAAGCAGAGTGAATGGCGCTTCTCCCGGTTTTTTGTTGGTGAGCAAACGCGAGTAGTTTTCGACGCCCTTGCACATTCCCGTCGTTTGAAGCATCTCCAAGTCAAACTCGACCCTCTGTTTCAATCGCTGATGTTCCAACAGTTTTCCTTGACTCGTAAAGTAAGCGAGTCGCTCGTCAAGCTCGTCTTCTATGCGCTTAATCGCCACCGCCATTTTCTCTTGACTCACGCTAAACTGCGAAGTGGCGTAAATGGTGACGTTTTCATGCTCTTCGAGTTTTTTGTTGTCAATCACTTCAAAAGTGTAAATGGCCTCAATCTCATCTCCAAAAAACTCGACGCGAATGGCTTCTTGCTCAAAATAAGGCGGGTAAATGTCCAAGCTTTCACCATTGACTCGAATGTGCCCCGTGTCAAAATAGCCGTCATTTCGAGAATATCCCATCTCAACTAAACGAAGCAGAAGTTTTTTCTGATTTATCTCATCTCCGACCGCCAAGGCTTGAACCATGTTGAGATACTCTTCAGGGTCGCCAAGCCCATAGTTGGCGGAGACGGAAGCGATGACGATGACGTCGTCGTAAGAGAGAAGATTGGCGGTAGAGGACAAACGCATGCGCTCAAGCTCGTCGTTTATGGCGCTGTCTTTTTCTATGAACAAATCCTGACGGGGAATGTAAGCCTCCGGCTGGTAATAATC
>CALDOC010000074.1 GCA_937914675.1 uncultured Sulfurimonas sp. | reverse complement strand
TATACGTACAAGTTTTAGGAGTTTTAGTCGCCTTTGTTTTCGCTTTTTCCCTTGGGATGGTTCTATTTTTAACTCTGGCAAAATTCAATCTCCTAAGAGTGCGAAAACGCCATGAAGTGATAGGTCTAAACGTTAGCGAGCATAACGCCAAACTACCATGGGTGGATACCATAGAGAGCATCATAAAAATTATGAAAACGGGCGATATGCAACATAGAATCTATGAAGAGAGAGGCACCGAGATAGGTCTTGTCGCGAAGTTTTTCAACTACCTTCTCGACATATTAAAACAAAAGCAGATAGACCTGCAAAACTCTAACGTCAAACTGCGTTCAAAAGCCGATATTGACCCCCTTACTCAAATATTTAACAGACGGGCGTTAATGGAAAAGCTCAAAGACAAAAACCTATTTCACGCAAACTACTCCGTCATCATGGTTGACATAGATAAGTTTAAAGACGTCAACGACACTTACGGACATGGAGTTGGCGATAGCGTTTTAAAAGAGCTGGCAAGCGTTGTCAAAAGCATTATTCGAGATAAAGACGTTTTTGCAAGATGGGGCGGGGAAGAGTTTCTTGTTTTAGCCAACACGAGAGATTTGCTAGAAGTTGAAAAAATAGCGGAAAAAATACGCATCAAAGTAGAAGCTTCGAGTTTTCCAACCGTTGGCAAGATTACAGCCTCTTTTGGAATCAGTAGTCCGAGAAAACCGGAAGAGAGTTTTGAAGAAGTTTTGGAACATGCCGACAAAGCTCTCTATCAAGCCAAAGAGCTAGGTCGAAATAGAGTTTGCAGCTGGTAGATTGTCGTAGTAAAAGATTGATTTTACCGATAATCCACTTTAGATTAAATAGCCATATTTTAATATGACGATTCGCAAACAACGAGTCGATTGCTCGCCAGAAATCTTGCGCAGAAAGAAGACATAGACGTTGTCGGAATCGCGTTCAATGGGCTTGAAGCCATCAAAAACATAGAGAAAATCAAGCCAGACATTATCGTCATGGATATAGATTTACCAATGATGAACGGTTTTCAAAGCGCAAAAAGGATAATGAGAGAACATCCTACTCCCATACTTTTCGTCTCTTCGACATGGGACGTGCGCGCCGTGAAGGTAGCTCTGCAAAGAATGGACTATAGAACGCTCGCTGTGGTTGAAAAACCAATGGGGGAGGGGGAGGGAAATTTTTTCAAACAGATGAACGACTTGATTTCACATGTGAGACTTCTATCCCAGATAAAGCTCGCTATTTAAAATATGCCACGACTCATTACTACCAAAATTAAAAATAGGTTGGTATACTTCTTTAAATAATGGAGGTGATTCGTGAAAATAGCATTTCGAGACTTGATGAGCGTTAGTAGCAAAGAAGAAGATATAAGTTTTACTTTATTGCATCTTTTACGATAAATGAACAATTCTAATTTTTACACCGCGCTCAAAGCTCTGCATAAGTTTGAAGAGATTACATATTTAGCTAACTACAGCTCCTTGCCAGAGGATTGGTTTGTCATCATAACCGATATTCAAGGTTCAACGAAAGCGATAGTGGAGGGTAGATACAAAGAGGTCAACTTTGTGGGAGCTATGAGCATAATAGCTGTTTTGAACATCTCAAAATCTATTGACATTCCTTTTGTCTTTGGAGGGGATGGCGCGAGCATCTTAATACCAAAAAATTTTTACGACCAAACTTGCCTTATTTTAGCAAATGTAAGGGAACTCGTAAAACGCAACTATGGCTTTGAACTCAGGGTCGGAGTTATTCCTGCTACCGAGATATATGCCCATTCAAAACAAATACTGATCACAAAGTATGAAGTCTCTGCTTATTACGTTCAAGCGATTATCAAAGGTGGAGGTTTGGAATATGCTGAGTATCTGCTAAAAAATCAGTTTCAACGTTATAGCCTTAAAACGAAAGCACAAGATTACAAATCTGTAGACTTTAGTGGTTTGGAGTGCAGATGGGAAGCTATTCCCTCTCCTAAGGAGGAAATTCTCAGTTTGCTGATAAGGGCAAATGATGAAAATAGTGATGCGATTTACAAAGATTTTTTGGTAAATCTCGACATAATCCTCGGTGATGCAAAGCAACGAAACCCTATCAAAATAGAAGATATGAAACTCTCTTTTGATGCCAAAAAGCTCTCGACAGAAGCGTCTCTTTATTCAAATAATGTTTTCATAAAGTTTTTTTTCATCTTGAAGATGATGCTCGTTAATCTTTTAGGAAAACTTCTTATCTCGTTCAAAATAGGGGAGTGGGGAAAATATAAAGAAAGAATCTTCCAAACGACAGACACTGAAAAATTTGACGACATGTTTCGTATGATAGTTTCGACTGACAAATTCCAAACGGCAAAGTTAGAGGCGTATCTTCAAAATGAATATGAAAAAAACAACTTGACGTATGGAATCCACAAAAGTAACTCTTCTCTCATAACATGTCTTGTTTTTCAAAGGCATGGAAGACACGTCCATTTTGTCGACGGCTCAGATGGCGGATACGCACTCGCTTCAAAAGAGTTCAAACTAAGAAACAAAAGAGTTTAATGTATAAATTGTACTTTTTTTGTCATTGACACAATATTTATATTATAGTAATATACATTAC
>CALDOC010000073.1 GCA_937914675.1 uncultured Sulfurimonas sp. | reverse complement strand
TTTCCAAATTTTGACGGTAGCAATCTTTACATATCATGTAAATTGGACATAAACACTCCCATAGAAGAGACGTTCAAAATAGCAAAAGAGATGGAAGCCGAACTTATGAAACATGGAGACGAGTTCTCTCTAAAATCGGTCTCTTCGACAAGCGGTTATAGAAGAAGTCTCTCTGGCGAGTCGGAACACAACAACAACGTGTTTTACCTCACGATGGAACTTTACGATCGTCAGGAACTCAATTGGATTGGAAGATACGTAAATCCGGTCTTAAACTTTAGTTTTAATTTTAACGATCCAGAGAAGATAAGAGAGAAGCAAACGTTTGTGCTCTCTCCTCGCGCTAGAGAAATAGTGGAGCCATTTAGAGAGAAATACAAGATGCTCGAACTCGGAGTAATGGAAGATAAACCGGGTCTTATAAGGAGCGACATTCAGGTGAATCTATCGGGAAGCAACGACAAAGTACTCGAAAAAGCCATAAAAAAACTTGAAGATAGTCTCTCTAAAATAAAGGGCGTCTCCAACTTTAGCGACAATATCAAATATGGAAAAAAAGAGTATAAGATTAAAATCAACTCTTATGGAGAGAGTTTAGGTCTAAGCGAAGCGTCAATCTCAAAAGTTTTAAGCGACTATTTTTTAGAACGCCGTCAATCAACCACGTTTAACGATCTTGGGGTCATGGAGATAAAAACGCAAGATATCGCTAAAGACGAAACGCAAACTCTCTTGGACTTTAGTTTGGCCATAGGCGATGGCAGATACGTCAAATTGACCGACGTCGCAAACATAGTGAAAATACGAGATTATGAAAGAATTGACAAACTCAATGGAAACATTGTAAAAACGGTTTTTGCAAATCTTGATAAAAGAAAAATAACGGCCGAAGAGGTTCTGAGCGCTTTGGAACCTCTTCTCGATGAGATTGCGAATGATGGCGTTGAGGTAAATCTTTTAGGTGAAAAAGAGAAAAACAAGCAACTCCAAGGAGATATGAAAAAGAGTTTGGTTTTAGCTATATTTTTGATTTTTTTAACGCTTCTTCTTATATTTTCCAAAGTGAAATACGTCTTGATGGTTATGAGCGTTATACCTCTTTCCATATTAGGGGCTCTTCTTGGACATAAACTGCTAGGAATGCCTCTAACCATGCCTTCGATCATTGGTATTTTAGGTTTGGCGGGAGTCGTTATAAACGATGGGATCATAATGTTGGATTTTTTACATGGGACTCATAAATCAGAGGAGTTTTTTACTCGCGCCAAACATAGACTTCGTCCTATTCTCATAACGTCCATTACAACGTTTTTAGGACTTTTCACTCTTATATTTTACGCGACTGGTCAAGCCGTCATTTTGCAGCCCATCGCCATTTCGATTGGTTTTGGTTTAGTTTGGGGAACTGTGTTGAATTTACTCTATTTGCCAACTCTCTACGCCATGGTCAATGGAATTAAGCCGATTAGAGATTGATTAAAAAATCTTATGATATAATCAAGTTAATAAAAGTTAAAGGTGTTAAATATGCGAATTTTATTAATCTTGGTGATCGGAACTCTTCTTTTTGGCTCTGTTGACAAAACATTGCCATACCCTGTAAAAATAGACGCGGATGAAATCGCAAGACAGGTTTACTTCGTCAATCATCAATTGTATCTCAAGAATCAATTATTGAAAGCGACTAAACAGGATAGTTTGTTAATTGTTCGAAAAGCTTATAACAAAAAACCAATGGTCTTAAGAGCGGATCGTTATCTTAACAACGATTATTCCGATGGCGTCACAAAATCCAAAGATCTCGTTATCTTTAATTCAAGCAAACTCAAAGGAACCGGCGTTCTCGCTCGCGAGTTCGTAGATGAGCAAAAATCTTTAGAAATTATGATGTGGTTGCCGGCGCTAAGAAAAGTAAGACGAATGGCGGAGCCTTCCAAAAACATGGGATACAGCGCGGCGGACGTCGCCTTTCTTGAGGAAGCGAAACTTCGTCGACTTGACGATGACGATTATAGCTTACTCAACACTCGCGTCATTGATTTCGAGTTTGGGCAGATGGAGATAAAAGAGTCGAATCTTGATAGATTTACTAAAAAACTTCCAACTAAAAAGAGTACGGTAAGCGCGGAAGTTTATGTTTTAAAAGCAACGCCCAAAGAGGACGCTTGGTATGATTATCGCATTGATTATATAGATTCAAAGCATTTTACAAATTATCGCACAAAGTTTTACGAAGAGGGGCAAGTCGTAAAAATCATAGATAGACAGTGGAAAAAGATACAAAACATCGCCGACGAAAGAGCGTATATGTGGACGTATTGGTATAGCTTGAACCCCAAAACGAAATTTGAGACCGTGAATTACATTCCAGAAGAGATTATTAAAACAAACGTTAAAAACGTTAAGTCGTCATTGTGGAGCGAGAGCGCTTTAGGAAAAATAAACCGTTAAGACGTTGAAATAATATTATATTAAGATATAATAGATATAATTTTGCCGAATAAATAATTTAAATAAGGAAATATAATATGAAAAAAATTAATTTAGAAACGGCAAAAACAAAAATAGTTGAAATGAAAGAAGCTTTTAATCCAGTAGAGAGAATCAAAGCTCTTGAAGTTTCAAACCTTAAAGAAACTCCATACAATGGCATGATTTCCATGGCTTTTTGGATGGCTGGAAAAATTCCAGTCGCTGGAAAGATGGCTACGAAAATACTTGAAAAAAGCGACTTGGAAAGCAAGTCTAAAAACTTCGCAAATACGTTTTTCAATCCTTTCGCTATTTCAAACAAGCTTTTAGCTTCAAAAAAATAGTCGCGCGTTCTTAGCGACGACTCTTTCGAGTCGTTGCTAAACTTCTTTAAATCCTCAATAAAATATCAAGTATAGAAAACCCCAAAGTAAAAATATTAAAACCCCAATCACTGTAAACACAATCAACAATCTAATCGTCAAGTGAAAAACAAACTTTAAAAACGTAGGCATTTAAAGCTTATTTCATATATTTGTACGTTTTTAAATGAAGAGTCCTTGTAGCGTAATCCATTCCGCCCGTTAGGTTGATAACGTTATATTTCAACTCCTTGGAAAGCCATGGCGCGAGCATCGAAGTTCTGTTTCCAGTATGGCAAATAAGCGCAAAAGGTTTGCTAGTGTCCACTTTTTTGTTGAGTTCTTCTAAAAAGGCGTCTACGTTATAGTCGCCTCGCTCGTTAAAAAACGTAATGGGAACGGCACCGGCCAAAACGCCGCTTTCTCTCCACTCGGCCGGCGTTCTAATGTCCACTATTGGAACTTTTGAATCTATGAGTTTTTGAGAGACGTTCTCGTTTGTAAGTTCCGCTAAAAGCGTCAGAGAGAGCAGCATAAGCGATAAAACTATTTTTTTCATAATTTTTCCTAAAAATAAAGTGTATAATTATAACAACAAATAAACAATAGGCTAAAAATGGCAGCATCCCAAAAAGCGGTTGACAACTCTAACAGACTTCGTTACATAAGAGCCTTGGAACGGTTTCATAAAAGTCTCGTTTCGTATCTTCTAAACACCCAAGGCTTAACAAGTGAAAATTTTAACAAAAAGATAGAAAACGCTCAAAAACTTCTTAATCGCACAGCGGCGATTGCTTTATATAAAGGTGAACTTCAAGATTTGCAAAGGCTTGTTCAAAAAATGATTTCCTATAAAGATTCCGATGAAGAGATTGAAACTATAAAAGAGGAGCTCCTTTACGCTTCAAACCAATTGGACAAAAGTAAAAACGCGAGACGCTATAAAAAAGATAAACATGCGGATTCTAAATTTGACGATTGGAATTAGTCTGTTTTAAATTTTTAAGCGCAGCACTTTTTAAATTTTTTCCCGCTTCCACAAGGACAACTTTCATTTCTTTCAATTTTGGAATTGTAAAGTTCTCCATCCACGTATTTCCAAACGCCATCTTCTAAGAAAAAATTGCTTTTTTCATGTAAAACTTGAACGCCGTTTGCGTCTTTGTAATAAGCTTTAAATTCAACGGTTGTATCTTTAACCGCCATTATTTTTAGTTGCAACCATTTTACGGAGAATGAAAACTCCTCTATCAGTGAAGCGTCGTCTTGGTATTGGTTTTCTTTTATTGCGCTTAGAACCAAATACCTACCATCGCCTTTGACGTAGGCGCTATATCTGCTTCTCATGAGTTGCTCAGGAGACGAAGCTTCCCTTTTTCCTTTTATAATTTCGCCACAACAAGAGTCGAAATTTTCGTTACTTCCGCATGTACACATATTGTTCCATTTTTTTGATAGAATTATACACTAGACTTCTTTCAATTAAAAGGCATACGCAGTTCATGAAAACAAAATCACTCTTTATATCGGCTCAAGAAGTAAACGCGGGAATGTTGTTTATAACCATGGGAATGATGGAAATACTCAAACGAAATCTCCACCGCGTGGCGTTTTTTCGTCCAATCATCTCAAAAAAAGATAAGAGAGATGGAGACATCGACTTTATACTCAGTCGGTACGGTCTCGATATGGATTATGAAGATTGTTTCGGTTTTGATACGGAGTACGTTGAGAACATGATAGCTTCAAACAAGACGAACCAGCTAATTAACGAACTTATGCACAAGTTTAAAAAACTTGAAAATAAATACGACTTTGTCCTTTGCGAGGGGATACGTAGGTCTTTTCTAAGTTCAAACATCACTTTTGACGTAAACATGAAAATCGCGCAAAATTTCGGTTCTTCTTATATCAACGTAATCAACGCCAAGGAGGAGAACGCTCAAGAGGTTTATGAGAGCGTTCTTATAGAAAACGCCACTTTGATGTCTCAAGGATGCACGCATTTCGCAACGTTTATAAATAGACTCGATGATAAAAAACGTCAAGTTTTGGAAAAAAAGTTGCAAGGGTATGATTACACGACTTATTTGCTTAATGAAGTCGAGGAGTTGAGTCTTTTAAGCATTGGAGACGTGATAGAGTCTTTAGGCGCCGTGCCGATACTTTTGGGGGACAACGATCACACTAGAAGCATAAGAGGCGTTAAAGTTGCCGCGCTTAGTTTGGACAATTTTTTAAATCACATAGAAGAAGACGATTTGGTTATAGTGCCGGCCGACAGGTCGGAGATAATACTTGGTCTGTTTGGCTCTTTGTACTCTAGCGCGTATCCAAACATTTCCGCCATAATTTTCCCATTTTCCATGGTGGCTCATCCAAACATTCAAAAACTCATCTCTGGCTTGAACAAGTTTAACATCCCAATTTTATCGGTTCCTTACGATACGTATCAAACGGCGAAAAGATTGTCGGAAATTCACTCAAGGATAAGGGTAAATAGTCATAGGAAAATAGCGCTATCTTTGGGACTTTTCAACTCAAACATAGACACCAAATACATTGAAAATAAAATAGAGACGACTCAAAGCAGCGTCATGACGCCCATTATGTTTGAGTATAAGCTCTTCGCGTTGGCGAGCTCCAATAAAAAAAGAATCGTTCTTCCCGAAAGTGGCGACGAGAGGATATTGAGAGCCGCGGAGATTATTTTGCATCGAGGAGTGGCGGACGTCATTCTTATTGGAAACGAAGACGAGGTGAAAGAGCATTATCTCAAATTAGGTTTGGACCTCTCCTCCGCAACCATCATTGACAATTACATGTCTCCTTTGAGAAAAGAGTTCACGGAGAGTTTTTATAACATGAGAAAACATAAGGGTTTAACCATTGAAGCGTCTAACGACGCCATGTTGCATGTAAATTATTTTGCCACGATGATGGTTCAGTTGGGCTACGCCGACGGCATGGTGAGTGGCGCCATTCATTCAACCGGCGACACCATCAGACCCGCCTTGCAAATCATCAAAACGACGCCAAACGTTCTCGTGGTTTCAAGCGTCTTTTTCATGTGTTTGGATACGAAAGTTTTAGTGTATGGAGATTGCGCGGTAAATCAAGATCCCGACGCCACCACGTTGGCGGACATCGCCATCTCTTCGGCAAAAACGGCGGCCGCGTTTTCGATTGAGCCAAAAGTCGCGATGCTCTCTTACTCTACGGGCGAGAGCGGGACGGGGGCGGACGTCGACAAGGTCAGAGAGGCGACGAAAATCGTGAGAGAGAAGGCGCCCGATTTACCAGTAGAGGGGCCGATTCAGTACGACGCGGCGGTGAACAAGAGCGTTGCGAGAGCAAAACTGCCAAACTCAAAGGTGGCGGGGGAGGCGAGCGTATTGATATTTCCAGATTTAAACACTGGCAACAACACTTATAAAGCTGTTCAACGCTCTAGCGGAGCGGTCGCCATCGGTCCAATTCTTCAAGGACTCAACAAGCCAGTCAACGATTTGAGTCGCGGGTGTTTGGTGTCAGACATCGTGAACACGATCGCCATCACGGCGATTCAGGCGGGACAAATCTTATGAAAATCGCGGTCATAAATTCAGGAAGTTCTTCTCTAAAATTTAAACTTTTCGACATGTCCACAAACGAGGTTCTCAAATCCATTTTAATAGAACGCATCGGAGAAGAAAATTCCACAATAAAAACGCATCATGACGCGCTCGAAAGCATGGAGATAGATTTTACAACGCTTGACGCGATAGGGCACAGAGTCGTTCATGGAGGAGAAAGCCTTACGTCTTCGGTAATCATCAACGATGAGGTTATAAAAATAATCAAAGATTTAATCCCCTTGGCTCCTTTGCACAATCGGGCAAATTTAGAAGGCGTCGTGGTCGCGCGATTAAAAGCTCCAAACACTCCTCAAATCGCCGTTTTTGACACAGCTTTTCACAGTTCGATGCCAAAAGAGGCGTATTTGTACGCGTTGCCTTATGAAATGTACGAGAAACACAACATACGCAGGTATGGATTTCATGGAACGTCGCACTCTTTTATAACAAAGGCCGCGGCAAAAGAGCTCAACAAGAGCGTTCAAGAAGTCAATCTAATAACTTTGCATCTTGGCAACGGCGCTAGCGTTTGCGCCATAAAAAACGGAAAAAGCGTAGACACTTCCATGGGATTCACTCCTTTGGAGGGGCTGATGATGGGAAGCAGAAGCGGAGACATCGACCCCGCCATAGTGCTATATTTGCAAAGAGAGCTTGGTCTAAGCGTTGAAGAAGTCGACGCTACGTTAAACAAAAAATCTGGCTTAATCGGCGTATGCGGGGACAATGACGTTAGAAACATAATAAAAAGCGGTGATGAAAAAGCCAAACTCGCGCTTGACATGATGATAAGACGCATCCAAAAATACATAGGCGCTTATCTTACTCTTCTTCCAAGCGTAGACGCCATCGCGTTTAGTGGCGGGATAGGCGAAAACTCTTCTTACGTACGCGAAAGAGTTTTAGACGTCGCCATATTTAAAGAGATTAAAGTATTGGTGATTAAAACCAATGAAGAGTTGGAGATAGCGAACGAATGCGTCAAAGTTTTAAAAAACAAGTAGTTGAATTATGAATTCTTGTGAAATCATCATAGTTAAGTAATCAAAAGCTTTTTAATAAATTCAAACTTTTTTATATCTTCTCATTAACGCAATAACATAACTTTTATTAATAAAACAATAGATGGAAAATGTTTTATCACTTTTTAAACTTTTATTTTGTAATAAGTAAAAGTTATGGT
>CALDOC010000072.1 GCA_937914675.1 uncultured Sulfurimonas sp. | reverse complement strand
CGTTTTTAAAAGTTTGGTACATATGTTCGCTCAACTCTTTCGCGTCCTTCGCGACAAACAAAGAGCGAAATTTTGACAAACCAAATATTTTTAACATTTTGAATATTTTTATATTTGCTCTAACCTTGAACGATTTTTTCAGATAAATTCCCGCGCTCGCAACGAGAACGAGAACTTTGGGCTTGAGTAAAAGAGCCACTTTTCCCCCAAAGGAGTGACCCAATATTATCTCTTTGGAAGAGTTGACTCGTTGGAGGAAAAGCGCAACGATATTCGCCACGTCCGAGGTGTTCAACGGCATGTCGCACGTTGAACTTCCAAAACCTGGCAAATCTATGTAAATATGACGAAAATCGTCGTTAAAAGGAGCAAACGATTGTTTCATGAGGTTTTTATTGCTGCCCCAGCCATGAAGAACGATAAAATCAACCTTAGCCAAAGGGTTGATTATTTCGTAACTAACGTCAAAGGCGCGTTGATTGTATTGAATGGACTTTGTAGCCATTATTTACCTTTGGCGCTACTGATCGAGTGAATGTAATCATAAGATATTTTTATTTTTTTTGAAACGGGCAGAGAAGAAGCAAGCTCTTCGATGGAAGTTGCGAAATCTTTAAAAAGGTAGTTCGCCATGGAACCGGGAATGGGATTTATCTCATTTAAATAGATGGCGTTGTTGAGCACGAAAAAGTCGCATCTAATTAAAGCTCCTTCAAACATGCCCCTATAAATCTTTTCAAAAGTAGATTGAAGTTTTAGAACCAACTCTTCGCTAATGTCGGCTTTTAGAACTTGTTCACTACGAGAAAAATCCATATATTTTTTTTCAAAATCTAAAAACTCATCTTTTTGTGGTTCTTCAACAATGGAGAAGCGCATTTTGTCATTTGCCATATAGCCTGCGAGATTGTACTCTTTGACGCCTTCTAGGAATGGTTCAACTATAATGTTCGCGTCGTATTCAAACGCCGAGTCGAGAGCGTAATCCAAATCATTTTCTTCTTTAACGACGCTTACTCCGATGGAGCTGCCCAAGGAAGCGGGTTTGACGATTATTGGATAAGGCATTGAAATGTTTTGATGCTCATTTTTACTTAAAGCTTCATACTGAACGCTTTGAACGTTTCTCGCCTTGCATAAGTATTTTGTGTATCTTTTGTCAAAAGAAAAAACGCTCGCGTTCGTTCGAGGTCCAACATACTTTATGGCGTGAAAATCTAACAGCGAAGAGATGGTTCCATCTTCTCCGTCCGCTCCATGTATTAAATTTAGCACAACGTTTCTGAGTTCAATCGTGCTAAACATGTTCTTTTGAACAAAGGCGCCATTTGTGAGAGTAAGTTGTGGCATTTTTTTGTGTTCACCACTACTAAACGTAGTGGCTTTCATTTTGGATGAGTCAATATTGTAAAATAAATGGTCTCCATCGCAAAATATAAAACTCAAATCAAATTTGGATAGTTTGTCTTTTAAAGTGATGGCGCTGACAATGCTAATCTCATGTTCAAAGCTCGCTCCACCGAATAAAATAGTTAATTTCAATATGTTTTCCTTAGTTTATTTGAATTTCTGAACCGCAAATATTCCTGCGCCGATAACGACAAATATAAGAGCTATGGAAACTCCCATAAACGCGAGGGAAACTGGTTCCGTAAAGTTAGGCATTTACGACGCTTTCACATCTAGCGCATGTGCAATCTTGGGCTTTCGCTTGAAACTTCCAACATCTAGGACATTTGTAGTCACTCGCTTTGGATATAACAAACGTGTCGTCATCCACTTTAAAGCTTCCAAGAATCTCTTCATCCGACTTGTCTTCAAATATTCCCGAAACGACAAACCAATCCTCTGCGTCGGTGGAGTCCATTTCTAAAATAGTTTTGGATTCTGTGTAAATTACAAGTTCAAGAGTGCTTTTTATGATTTTTTCTTTTTTAAGTTTATCGACAATGGTTCCAAAACCATCGCGCGCTTTTGTCATATACTCCGCGTTGAAATTTGATTCACCCGTCATGATTGGCTCATACGTCATGTCAAAGATTGATTTTGCATCGCCCGTAATAATCGTAGGCGCGTTCTCCACTATCTCGTCCGCGGTATACGTTAAAATAGGAGCCATTAAAAGTAAAAGCGATTTAGTGATAATCGCCATGGCGCTTTGAGAAGCTTTTCGACGACTTCCATCTTTGGCGTTGCAGTAAAGGCTGTCTTTTGTCATGTCGATGTACATACCGCTGAGTTCATTAACTATAAAGTTGTTCAGGATGCTCATGCCGTTTACAAAATTATACGTGGCGAAAAGTTTATGAACTTCGTTAAAAGTTTCGCTAGCCGCGTCTAAAATCCACTTGTCCAACGCGCCCATCTCTTCGTATGGGGTTAGCGTCTCAAGATCATTGATGTTTGCGAGCATTATTCTAAAAGTGTTTCTCAGTTTACGATAGTTTTCAGACGTTTGTTTTAAAATGCCATCGGAAATTTTAAGGTCGCCTTGATAGTCGCTCGAAGCCACCCAAAGACGAAGAATTTCACTTCCGTACTCTTTTAAAACTTTCTCAGGCGCGATTACGTTGCCTTTTGACTTAGACATCTTTTCGCCTTTTTCGTCAACCGTAAATCCATGAGTCAAGACGCCCTTGTATGGTGCTTTTAGCTCAACCGCGGAAGATAAAAATAGAGATGATTGGAACCAACCACGATGTTGGTCGCTTCCCTCCACGTAAAGATCCGCTTGATATTTTCCGGCGTCGTAGTTGCGAGATTTTAAAACGCTGTTCCATGTCGAGCCGCTGTCAAACCATACGTCTAAAATGTCCGTAACTTTTTCCACTTCGTCCGCTTTGTAGCCAGAACCGGGGTAGAGCAGGTGCTCCGTCGGCAAAGAGTACCAAGCGTCGCTTCCTTGCATCTCAAAAATCATGGCGACGTAGTTTAAAACTTTCTCATCGAGAATGACTTCTCCCGTGGCTTTAACTCTAAAAAACGCGATGGGAACGCCCCAATCGCGTTGACGAGAGATGCACCAATCCGGACGATTAGCGACCATGGATTTGAGTCTATTTTTGCCCGTTTGGGGAACGAAAAGAGTTTTTTCTATTTCATCAAGCGCTATGTTTCTAAGAGTCTTGTCGCTGTCCGCCGGTTTTTCATCGACGCTTATGAACCACTGTCTAGTCGCTCTATAAATGAGGGGAGTGTGACTTCTCCAGCAGTGTGGGTATGAGTGCATAAATTTGCTCACGGACAAAACGCTCGTTCCCATGAGTTCCAATATCTCTTCATTCGATTTGAAAATGTGACGACCTACGAAGTTTTCAGCGTTTGGAATCAGCTTTTCTCTGACGATTGTTTCGTCGAAACAGCCAGTCTCGTCAACGGGCATAAGAACTTCCAAATCGTAAAGAAGACCGACTTTGTAGTCGTCCTCGCCATGACCTGGAGCGGTATGAACGCATCCCGTTCCGTTCTCCACTAAAACATGACGTCCTAAAACGATGTGAGAAGTTCTTTGGTTGAGCGGGTTGATGGCGAAAAGGTTTTCAAGCTCTTTGGCTTGAAACACTCTCGCCGCTTCTCCGTTTAAAACGCCACTTTTATTTAAAGCGTCTAAAAGAGCAAGAGCCACTATGAAACCGTCAGTGGTTAAAACGTACTCTTCGTCTGGATTGAGGGATATTCCCGTATTGGCTGGAATCGTCCAAGGAGTGGTCGTCCAGATGACTGGAGCGGCTTTTCCCGTTAGAGCAAGTTTCTCTTTTGAATCATCGCTTAACTCGAACGCGACGAACATTGAGTAATCTTCTTTGTCTTCATACTCGACTTCGGCTTCGGCTAGAGCGGTTCTTTCAGCCCATGACCAAAAAACGGGTTTGCTTCTTTCAATCAAAAGACCTTTTTTCGCGACAGAAGAGAGGGTGCGATATATGTTGGCTTCAAACTTGAAGTCCATGGTTACGTAAGGATTTTCCCAATCCGCAAGTATGCCAAGCTGTTTGAATTCAGCTTTTTGAACGTCAACGAATTTAGCTGCGTGAGCGCGACAAAGTTTTCTAACTTCCGCAGTTTCTAGCAACTCTTTTTTCTGTTTTCCACCAAGTTTTTTTTCAACTTGCTGCTCGATAGGAAGACCATGGCAATCCCAACCTGGAGTGAAGCGTACGGATTTTCCATCAAAATAATTATGTTTAACGATAATGTCTTTAAGAACTTTGTTGAGGGCGTGACCTATGTGAATGTTGCCATTTGCGTAGGGAGGGCCGTCATGCAAAGTAAAGCTAGGGGCGTCTTTACGATTAGCTTTCATTTTTTCGTAAACTTTTGCTTCATCCCATGAAGCGTAACGCTTAGGTTCATTGTTTGTAAGATTACCACGCATGGCAAAATTTGTAGTTGGTAAAAGTAGTGTGTCTTTGTAGTCCATCTGTACCTCAAAATCTTATATAAAAGTTTTGCATTATATCTCTTATGTAATTAAAAGATGATAAAACCGCTATAATAAGAAAAATTGTTTTAAGGTTAATGGATATGAAACTTCATCTTATTTTTGTTGGCAGTAAATTTATATATAACGTAGGTCTAAAAGAATACGTTATAAGAACAATTGAACAAAAAGTTTACTTCATAGATTCAATCGTCTATTTTAAAGAGAGTGATAACTCGTTGTTTTTGCATTTAGAGCGGGAGTTGAACTCTAGTGATAAAATTATAGTCGTTACGACAAAGCAGAATTTTTCTACGATTGGCAAAGTGATATGCACAACAATTAGCGATAATCAAGTTTTAAAAGACGGAATGTTAATACCACAAAAGGCCACTTTTTTTGCAGAGAGAACTTATCTTTTGGAACATAATGATTCTATAGTAAACATCCTTCAGATCGACGAGGGACAAAAAATGCCAACGCTATTGATGGATAGTAACACTGAGGGCTCTACAATACATGTTTTTCAAGAGGATAGAGAGACGACAATCGCCATCTTAAATCCAATCGCCAAAATGTATGAGGTAAGCATTAACGTCGTTCAAGAAGTTGACGGTTGGCTAAGAATAGACGTTTCAAGCAATAAATATGGAAACGTATCCAAGTTTAACGATTCGGCCAAACAGTTGTTGACAAGAAATTTAATAGTCTCTTCAAACATTGTAGCCTACATAATCCAAAAACTAACGGATAACCAGAAAAAAATTACGTTTGCCGAGAGTTGCACGGGAGGACTTCTGAGCTACTATTTTACAAAAAACAATGGTGCGTCAAACGTACTCGACGGCTCTTTAGTGA
Source organism: uncultured Sulfurimonas sp. (assembly GCA_937914675.1). Taxonomy (GTDB): domain Bacteria; phylum Campylobacterota; class Campylobacteria; order Campylobacterales; family Sulfurimonadaceae; genus Sulfurimonas. The sequence goes on along the minus strand of CALDOC010000072.1, from coordinate 461 downwards.
CTTACTCTAATTCACTCAAAGAGAATTGGTTGGCGGTTCCTCGAGAAACGCTAGATGATAATGGTGCGGTGAGTTATGAAGTTGTAAGCGAAATGAGCGAGGGCGCTTTGAACGTCAGCAACGCCGACTACGCGCTTTCCATTAGCGGAATAGCGGGCGAGGGTGGAGGAACGGAACTTAAACCAGTAGGCACTGTATATATTGGCGTGCGAACTGAAACAAATAATAGCGAGGAGCATCTGATGTTTAGCGGTGATAGAAATTATATACAGCACCAAAGCGCGCTTTACGCCATTAAAATGTTGCTTTTGATAGATAAAGAGATGTTTTTTTAAATTTGCACGAAAACCCTTGACATCTAAACTCTATTTGTCTATAATTTCGACCTCTTAACAAATAAGAGACAAAACGTCTTGTTAGCTCAGCTGGTAGAGCACGTCACTTTTAATGATGTGGCCGAT
>CALDOC010000071.1 GCA_937914675.1 uncultured Sulfurimonas sp. | reverse complement strand
CAACACCTTAGCCAAAACAAACCTCTAAGCCACCTCCAAAAATGGATTAATGGCTCCAAGGTTGGCAATCTTGGATGAAACCCTTTTAATTAAATACTCATTGGCAAATTCGGGAAGTAATTTAAATACTTCTTGCACATATTTAAGCCCATGGTAATGAGCTTTTAAATCAAGAATGCTCATCTCATTTGAATGATGTTTAGTTCGTAGTCCATGAGAGAAATTAACCATAAAAGTTGATAGATTAGCCCAATTTTCAATAGGTTTTTGTTTAATATTCATAAAATCTTCCATTCCCCAATACTGTTTGGCATCTCGAAACACAAATTCAATTTGAAATCTAAGAGAGTAGTAATCTATAACTTTTTTATAGTCTAAATTTAAATCTGTACTAAATAAAATTACATGTGCTAACTTTCCTGTTGTTGTATTAATCTTTTGAATAATTACAATATTTAAAGGATCTGAAAACTTACGATGTAACATTTTCATTTGATAAATTTTAGTAGTAATATTCTCTTCTACAACAGTTGATTTTAAATATTTTTCAGGAAGGTTATCATAATCAATACTATCACCATATATCTTTGGTGCACCTACTCCTTTATATTCTTCCTCATTTGGAAAACAAAGAGCTGAGTTCTTTTGAAGTTTTGAGATAATATCTAATCCACATTGTTTAACCATCTGTGTTGCATAGTTATTTCCAAATGCTCCATCAAATACAAAGTATGTAATATTGATATGTTTGTTTATCCTCTGCAGTACCTCTGTGATACTCTCTTTGACAAAGATTAAATAAGGTGAAAGTTTAACACTTCCCTTATCCTGGTTTCCACTCCCTTTAGGTCTTCCTACTTTTCCTTTAGTTTTCTTACTTTTTGAACTCTTATCTTTTACACATCCTTTCTTGTTAGGTTTGATTATCTGCTTTGTAATAAGAGGATATGCTTTTCTTGTATCTACATCTATGAGCGATAAGTTGAGAAATGCTAAACTAGGTATAACTTGGTTCTGTATTGAAGAGTAAAATCTATCTAATCCATAACTACTTTTTCCTGACTTGCTTACTATGACTTCATCTCCAGCTAGTAAATATACTGAACCTTTATTTTTAATAAGATGCATTTTTATGAACTGCCAATTAATCGCTCCCCAATCTATTGTTGAATGAAAGAACCTTGTAATTGTTCGATAACTTCCACCTTTTTCACTCCATCTACTTAGACCTAGCATTGTTATCCTACCTCTCATTGATAGTAACGCTAGGATGATTATTTGCAGTTGTTTTATTTTCATTATAGGGACTATACAGTTGAGTAATGTTATTATTTCTGGCATGGGATAACTTTTTGTTTTTTTTGGTAATTAAGTATATCAGTTATTCCATACTTTTTAAATATTATTGGCTAAGGTATTGTAAGATATGAGAGATATAAAAAGGGAAATACTCTATAAAGAGTATATAAATAAGGAAAACACTAATGACATAAATAAGTAAATTTTATGGGATTAGAATAACAATATATTTTGATGACCATCCACGTAAGAACCAAGTAAAGTATGTCCTCCCTAAAATAGAGATTTAAAAGAGTTATTTTTGACTATTTTTCTTAATAATATGCTAAAAATGGGGTGGACGTACTTTACTTGGTGCTTACCTAAAAATAGCCTCAAATAAGTTCGAGGTTCCAAGAAATGGAGGTCAATTTATTTTTTCCCACTCAAACTTACTTATATTTTTCTCATCTTCATCAAAATTTATCCCTAAAAAATATATCTCTTTGTTTTCACTCATATATTTTTGAGCATAGTTTTTATCTTTTATTTGTCTTAAAGCGTCAGTTCCACCCATCTTAAACTCTATAATATAGATTAAATTCTCTATTTTAACAGTTAAATCAATACGACCTTTATTAGTGACGTCTTCACCTATTATCTCTAAGCCTAAACTTTGAAGATAGACATATATTACACTTGCATAATATCCCTCGAAATGAGATATATCATTTTTTGTGTAGTTGTTGTATGGTATTGATGCGAACATTGATATTAATGTCGTTTTTAGATCTTCTAGGTTTGCACTACTTAAGGCTAGATATATTGGGATTTTAGAACTATTTGGATTATTATTTTTAGTTAAATATTCAATTACTATATCATTAAATGATTGTTTTACTTCTATATTTGGTAATTTTAATTTATATTCTATAGAATCAAAAGGGGTAATACGGAGTTCATCAATAGTTAAATACCCTGCTTGATAAAGAACCACTTCCAAATCTAGGTTTTCTATATCAAAACTATCTAGTAATTTTTCATCTACTATAAGGTTTGATAGATTTGGTAAGAAGTAGTTATTTTCTTTTATAAGTTTGATTAAAAATGTTGGAGTACCTGTAGAAAACCAATAATTTTTATACAGAAATTTATTTTTTATAAACAGCAATATATCAAAAGGATTATAAACATCATCTTTTAAGAAGTTATATCCATTGTACCAAACTTTGAGTTTCTTCAAATCTACACTTTTTAGATAGGGTAAAAATGAAGTTTGGATATCTTCTTGAGTATAACCACATACATTTCCAAAATCTGGATTTAGACTTATATCTTCTAACATATTAAGCCCACTAAATATAGATGCTTTAGAAAATTTACTTACACCTGTTAAAAATACAAACTTTAGATATTCATCACATCCTTTTAAAATTGTATAGAGTGATTTTACAACTTCTCTATTATCTTTCGCCACTTCTATTTGGTCTAGGTTGTCAAGTATAGCCTTATCATATTCATCTATTAATACTACAACTTTTTGATTGTATTTTTCATAAGTTGCTTGAATAAGTTCTTTAAAACATATTGCGTAATCATCTGATTTGCATTGTATATCTAGTCTTTTTTGATTATCACTTAACATCCCAAATATTGTTTTTTTTAAACTCTCTGTATCTCGTAGATTTCCAAAAAAATCTATCTTAATAACTGGATATTTAAGATTCCAATCCCATTTATCATAAATATCTAGACCTTTAAATAGCTCTCTGTTTCCCTCAAATATATTTTTTAAAGTATCTAAAAACAGTGATTTTCCAAATCTTCTAGGGCGAGATAAAAAAACATATCTATAGTCTTCAATCAAATCTAATGCTATAGCTGTTTTATCAATATAGATATAATCCTCTTGAATTATATCTTTAAATGTTTGTATGCCAACTGGTAATTTTTTTAGTTTCATTTTATTTAACCCCAATAGGAAAATCATTTCCACTTATCATAAGTTCTATCAGGCAGTACATCTTCTATATATCCTGCCAACTCTTTTATGGTAATTTTATTATCACTTCCATAATCTTTTCCATTTAATGCTTCTATTAGAGTATATGTAAGGACTCCTTACCTGTTTGCCAAACTTTCACTGTTTTATCTGATGAACCTGAGACAAGGTAGTTGTCATCACTACTAAAACTTAAATTATTTACTATATTTGTATGAGATTTGAGAACTTCCTGTAAGTAGTGGTGACAATGCTATTAGTATATTTCTCATTTTTTTGCCTTTTTTTGTTTTTCAAGTCTTTGCGGAACATCGAATTTAAAATGCTAAAAATAGCCTCGAATAAATTCGAGGTTCCGCATAACATTATACTTTTTTAACCTTTTCAACACCCTATATATTGAAAATTATAGTACAACGGCGTTGATACAAAAAGGAATTTTTAGAGCTTGATAGGTTTTCGGAGTGATGTAAATGGTAAAGGTGGAACACCCTAGAAAAGGAGTTCTTTTTACTGAAATTATTTCAACGACGCGATTGTTTGACCAAACTTAATATTGTCCCCCGTATTTACTTTCAAATCCAACATATCTTTTTGCGCCAAAATCACAATGGTTGAGCCCATTTCAAAACAGCCAAAATCATCGCCTTTGTCTAAAAACAGATTTTTAAACTCGTAAGACGATGGTGTCGTGGCGCTTGCGTTCGTTTGAATGAGAGGCTCAAACGCGACTTGCATGACCCCGACGTTTAAAGCGCTGACGAGAACCATGTAAAATCTCTTGCCCGACGTAGTCTCGCAAAGAATGACGACTCTTTCATTTTCGATGAACAGATTCAGCCTTTTCTTTAAAGACGGCACGTTTACCGGATAAAATTTACCGGGAACATGCACGGCTTTTAGAACCTTCAAGTTTGTTGGAATATGGTAACGATGGTAATCTTTTGGCGATAAATAAAAATTTATAAACTTTCCGTCATGAACGATATTTTTCTGTTCTTGAGTGAAATTATCACCCAAAAGTTCATCTGTTTTATATCGCATGCCTTTAATCTGAAGAGCGTAGTCGACTTGTAAATCGCCGCACTCGGACACGTAGGAATCACATGGAGATATAAAATCGTCTCCATCGAGAGAAAAATTTCTCCTCTCTCTTAGTCTTCTTGTAAAAAGAGCGTTTAAAGATTTGTATCCGCTTGGCTGATGAAACTCGCTCATGTCAAGTCCCATCAAAGAAACGTAAGATTGGTTCACGATGTTTTGAAACCATCTTGGAAACTCTTTGGAAGCGAATTTGCCAAAGTTTTGTGAGATAAGCGACGTTATATGTCTTTTTTCCATACTGCTATTTTCCTATTTTAGTTTATTTTTCTTTTTGCTATTTCTTCAATCAAGACAGTCGCGTAACAGCCTTTTGGCAAAGTGAAATTCATTTCATACTGCGCTTCTATGGGATTAAAACGCCCCTCTACCTCCGTCGGATAAACCCAAGCGAATCTACGAGCTCCATCCTCGTTTATATCATCGTTAAAATTTTTTTCTATCTCTCCAGCGAGTCCAGAAGACGTTTTCACTTTTTTCCCGCATAAAAGCCCCGTTACGCTAATGTCGTGTTCGTTAAATCTCAGCAAGTCATTCTCGTCGGACGTAAATTCAAAGAGCTTGCCATAAGGATAGTGTTCCATAACGTCTCCGTCCATCAATTTAAAAGGATGCTTTTGCGCTTTCATCTTCTTTACTTCGTTATTTGGCATATTGAGTAGCGTCTCTATTTCCGACGCTTCAAAACTGCTTACAAGCGAGTTTATTTCTAAACGTCTGCTTAACCAAAGATTAAAAAGATGACTTTGATAAGCGTTTACGAGAAGCGTTCTCACTCTAGGATTTCTCTCTCTCGCTTCGCCTTTTGCAAGTTTTTCTCCGAGAATATGATTGTCTCCATCATTGCCAAAACGTTGATAACCAAAGAAGTTTGGCATTCCGTCTTGTCCTATTTTTTTAAGAGCTTCGTCTATTTTTGCGGCGGAAGTGGGATTGACTTTTTTTAGTTTAATATAAAATCTATTGCCTTTTAAATGCCCTATTTTGAGCTTATTGTTGTGATAGGTTTTGGAAATTATTTTAATGTTTTCAAGATTGAAATTTTCCAACGCTTCTTCATGTTGCTTATGAATCGAGATATATTGCTTCGTCATCGCATGTTTGTCTTTTAAGCCGGCGTATCCAATGTCTCTATTTTTTATGCCCAAATATCTAGCGAACTGCCCTATCATTTCACTCGTTGAAAGCCCTTTTTTTCTTACAAAAAGAATAAGATGCTCCCCTTCGCCTGAAAATTCGTACAGAGGAATCTCTTCAACTACGAAATCACGAGGGGTCTGCTTAAAATGAAAATCTATACTTGAGTGAGCTAGCGAATAAAATCTATCCATGTTTGAATGTTCCTTAAAAATGATGCGATTTACATCTATTTGTGTATTTATCTCTTGAAGCGACCGCAAAAACAGTTAACTCTGTTCTACTCTGCCCCGCTCTACGCATAACTGCTTTTTTATCTCTTTTGTCAAACGCAACCAACATCTCATACTCTTCACCGCTGCAGCCGACTGACTTGGCTATTTTTTTGCCAAATCGAAAACCCAATCTGTTTACAGACGCCATTTTACCCAAATCGCTAAAAAGTCCGTCTGAAACGTCCATGCCCGCCTTAAGACGTCGTCGCGTATTTTTTATAAACGCGTCTCTTAGGCCTATGTTTACAAATTTGGATTTCTTATGAAGTTTACCTAAATTAAATAAACTTTTTAAACTTTTTGCCGAATCGCCCAATCTACCGGTATACGCCAGCATATCGCCATGTCTTATACCGCTTCTTAACAGTGGTTTATCAGTTTTGGAAATAATTGTAATTGTGATGTCCAACTTTGTATTGCTAATTGTGTCTCCGCCAATTATTTCCATACCGTACTGTTTAGCCACGTCTTTAAAGCCGTTAGCCAAGGCAATCATCTCTTTTTTTGTCATACTTTTTGGCATGGCGACGCTCAGAAGAGCGTAGAGAGGTTTCGCGTTCATGGCCACCGCGTCGGAGATATTTACAAGCATCGCTTTTTGCGCGATTTGATAATGACTCATCCATCGCTTTTTAAAATGCACGTTTTCAAAAAAAGCGTCTTTTGAGTAGACAAAACCATCTATAAAGGCTCCATCGTCACCTATGTTTTTGCTTTGAAATTGTGATATGAAGTAATTTTCTAAATTCAATTTTTCTTCTTTAAGTGTAAATTAATCGGTCTAGCTATAAAATAGGCGGGTAATTATACCACTAATGGGATTTATATGAAACACTCAATAAAAAAAATATTTCAAAATTTAAACACTTACATGCTATTTATTATGTTTGTCTCTTTCATTTTTATGGCGTTTACTCTTGAAAAGCAACTCTCTTTTGAGAAAATGGACAACTTGAACAACCAAAAACACATCATCGCCACTCTGACAAAAATCAATAAAGACGACTTGGAGTTGGCGCTGATTCAGTTCAATGGCAAAACCGCGCAACTCAAGAGCGAGATTGAAAAACTTTATAATATTTACAAATACAGCGTTAGCGAAAAATATATTATTGGCAATAAAGAGGAGTATATTTCCGATTTGGAAAAACTCAGCAATTTAACCGATGTTTTCAATCAAAACGCTCATAAATATTACGTACCTTCAAAAAATGTAAAAATAATAAATCTTGATAGACAAATTTTGGAAAACTCTTACTACGATTTGAATAATCACATCGATTCTCTTATAGTAAAAAACATAGAGTATGACAAAACTAAATATACCGTGTTTATGTATCTATCCATATATTCTTTTGTCGTCGTCTTCATTTTAACGCTATGGTACAGAAAAAGAATTTATTATATTTACAAAGACATAGAATATTTAACGTCAATTGATAATAATCACCAACCATATGTCATCTACACGCAAGAAGCTGATGGCGTGTTGCTTAGAATGAAACGCAAAACCGTTGTGGCGGACAATCCCGCCATGATAGATCAAATCACTGGAATTAACAATTATAAAGGGTTGGTAAACTCTTATGCAAATAAAAAAGATTTAAAAGACAGCAATTTTACGTCATTAACCATTATTGAAATAGATAATTTTTCAAAAACTAAAAGAACGTTCACTCAAGAGATGACGCAATTAATACTAAAGAAAATAGCGTTTACCATCTCTCTTCATGAACAACCTACCGACGTAATAGCAAGAACCGATTATAATCAATTTACAATCATACTTTCAAGAGCGAGTAAAGAACAGGCTTTTAAAGATATGGAAACATTAAGAGAAAGTATTTCAGAATTAAAATTTAACCTTCCAAACAATCCTACCATAACGGTTACGGGTGGATTTGTCATTAAACAAAAAAACACTACCGTTGATGAAGCCATAAGACAAGCGAAAGAGATTTTAGACTATGCGAAAAAATCGGGCACTAACATAATTATTCAAGCTCGGGATATGTCTGAACTAAAAATATAGTAAATGTCAGTATATCTCAAATACTTATATGATTCAATTGGTAACAAACTACAACTTCATCAGAACAAACAAGCAATTTAATCTATCATAAGGCAATAAGCGATATAATCAGCACTATTTTAGTTCCAAAATTGAAGGATTAGTTAATGAGTATTCCTATTTATACTTACGATGCAATTGTTGTTGGTGCAGGTCTTGCGGGATGTGCAGCAGCTAGAGAGTTGCAAAATGCAGGAAAAAAAGTTGCTGTTATTACAAAGTTACACCCATTAAGAAGCCACTCTGGAGCGGCTCAAGGTGGAATTAACGCGGCGTTTAGTGACGCGGATAGCGTAGAGTTGCATGAATTTGACACAGTCAAAGGTTCAGATTATTTAGCCGATCAAGACGCCGTTGAATTTATGTGCAAAAACGCTCCTGAGACCATCCGTTGGGCGGAAAGAATGGGAGCCGCTTTTAGCCGCACTCCAGACGGAAAGATAGCGCAACGTCCCTTTGGTGGACAAAGTTCTCCTCGCGCGTGTTACGCAAAAGACAGAACGGGTTTAACTCTGCTTCAAACCATTTATGAGCAAGCGCACCGCGCTGGCGTTAAATTTTGGGATGAATGGTACGCTGCGGATATCATCTACAAAGATGGAAAAGTTTCAGGCGTTGTCGCGTTTAACATTCGTGATATGCAAACCGTAATTTTTAACGCCAAGTCCGTAATGTTCGCAACCGGTGGATACGCAAGAGCGTTTAAAATCAACTCTAACGCGCACGCCAACACTGGCGACGGTCTATCAATAGTCGCTCGTCACGGTCTTCCTCTTGAAGATATGGAGTTTGTCCAATTTCATCCGTCTGGACTTTCAGGCAATGGCGTTTTAATTTCTGAAGCGGCTCGTGGCGAAGGTGGAAAACTTTTCAACTCTCTTGGCGAAAGATTTATGGAGAAATACGCTCCAAACGCCATGGAACTCGCGTCTCGCGACGTCGTTGCTCGCGCAATCCTTAACGAGATTAGAGAAGGTCGTGGCGTAGGTCCGAGAAAAGACGCCGTCTTTATAGACGTAACGCATCTTGGACGTGATTTGATTATGCAGAAACTTCCCGAACTTCGTGAATTGGCGATAACGTTTCTAGGTCTTGACATGATTAAAGAGCCTATCCTTATCTCAGCAACCGCTCACTACTCCATGGGTGGCATTCCAGTTAATATCGCTGGGAACGTTCGCAAAAACAATGACGAGTTAGTAGAGGGTTTTTACGCCGCTGGCGAGTGCTCATGCGTCTCCGTTCATGGAGCCAATCGTCTTGGCGCGAACTCTGTTCTGGAAGCTCTTCTTTTTGGTCGATTCGTTGGTAAAACAATGGTTAAAGAGATTGACACCATCGAACTTCGTAAGGCTATAGAATCGGACGCCGACACCGCTTTAGCGGAAATAAACTGGTTCCTGACAAACAATGGCAGTGAAACCATTCCTAAACTAAGAGAAGAACTACAGCAATGCATGACTGCCAACGCTGGAGCTTTTAGAACGAAAGAGACTTTAGAATTGGCGATAGCCACAGTAAAAAATCTTCGAAAGAAATTTAAAAACATTCGTATCAAAGACAAATCCAAAGTGTTCAACACTGAACTTCAAGAAGCCATAGAGTTTGGACATATGCTTGATTATTCTATGTTTATCGTTGAGAGCGCCGTTGCAAGAAATGAGAGTCGTGGCGCTCACTTTAGAGAAGATTTTGACACTAGAAACGATGAAGAGTTCTTAAAACACACGATGGCTTACATGGATGAAAATGGTGACCTCTCACTAGATTACATGGATGTCGTTCTTGGCAAACATGAACTTAAAGCTAGAACATACTAAAAGGAAGAAAGACTTATGAGTACAAATAAAATTACTACGCAAAAAGTAAACTTCAAGGTATTTCGTTTTAATGCTGATGAAGACTACCTTCCGTACTATGAAAATTACGATATGGAAGTGACTTCGGAAGAAGTTGTTTTGGACATATTAAACAGAATTAAATGGGATCACGATGGGAGCTTTTCGTATAGAAGAAGCTGTCGTCATGGCATCTGCGGCGCCTGCGCCATTCAAGTGAACGGGCGTCAAACTCTAGCTTGCAAAGAGAACATGTCAAACATGATCGAGTTGTTTGGAAATGAGCTTACGATCGAGCCTCAAAGTACAAAAAGAGCCGTTAAAGACATGATTATCGACAAGGGCGACTTTTGGCAAAAACACGACGCGATTAAACCTTACCTAATCTCTGACATTGATGAAAACCCCGAACATGAGCATTTGGTAACTCCCGAAGAAGCGGAGGAGCTAAACGAAGCCGACTTATGCATACAGTGTGGCGCTTGTCACTACGCTTGTCCAGTCGTTGAAGTAAATGAAGATTTCTTTGGTCCTGCGGCGTTCGCCAAAGCTTATCGTTTTGAAGCGGACGTTCGTGACAACGCTCATACAACAAGGCTTTTAGAACTCCATGAAGAAAAACAAGGTCTCTGGGACTGCGTTAAATGTTTTGAGTGCGCCGAAGCGTGTCCTAAAGACGTTAATCCAATAGAAAAGATTACTAAACTTCACCAAATGTTATTTAGAGAAGGCGTCGCGACCTCGAACGTAGCGACTCGTCATGCAGTTGCTTTTAAACACTCGATTGCTAGATATGGCGTGCTTGACGAAGGTGGAATGGTGCTTTACTCTGAAAGAGCCGCTATTGTCAAACATATTCCATTAGCGTTAAATATGTTTGTAAAAGGTAAAATCGTGCCACCTTGGGGCATCACAAAATCAGAAAATCTTGATGAGATTCAAAAACTAATTAAATCATCGTCAACTGCAAAGTTTTAGGAGTATATAGATGGGAAAATTAAGATACGCGCTTTTTACGGGATGCACTGCGAAACAAAGCACTCCTGAACAAATGATGTCAACTTTAGCGGTTGCGGAAAAATTAGGCATCGAACTTGTAGAGTTGACGGAAGCTTCATGTTGCGGAGCTTCTCATTTACAAGATTATGACGACTTTTTGTCATTGGTTTTAAACGCTAGAAACATAGCTTACGCGGAAAAACACGAACTGACTATGGTTACAATTTGTAACACTTGTCAACTCAACACCGCCATGACTAAACACCGTTTGGATAATAACGCGACTTTAAAAGCGAGAGTGAATGAAAAGCTTGGAGAAGTTGGTCTTGAGTACAAAGGCACTTCGCAAATCACTCACTTTTTATACGCCATTATCGACGACATTGGTCTTGACAAAGTCAAAGAGATGGTAACGACTCCACTAAGCCAATTCAACATCGCGCCTTTTTATGGTTGCCATAACATCCGCCCTTCCGAGCTTCAAAACGAGACTCACAAGACGCCGGAAAACCCTTACAATCCTCGTTCGCTTGATGATTTAATCATCGCTTGTGGCGGAGTAAGCGTCGACTATGAAGAAAAAAACAAATGTTGCGGTTTCCATGTTGAACTTCAAGCTCCAAAAACATCGGCTATTTTAGCGGGTAAAGCCGTAGCCGGAGCGATGGACGCCAATGCCGACTGGATGGTGACTCCTTGTCCTCTTTGTCATCTTAAACTTGATACTCAAACGGGACACCTTTCAGAAGCCGTTGGCCGCGAAGTAGCGCTTCCAGTATTGCATATGCAACAAATGCTTGGCCTCGCTCTTGGTTGTAGCGCCGAAGAACTTGGTTTCAAACACCATGTTGAAAAAGTAAACTTCGTATAATCTTTTTATTTTTCATACTTTTTTAGTTGCCACTCTTTACGTGGCAACTCACGCTAATCTCTCAATTGGAAAAATTAATGTCAAACTCGATAGAAATAATCTCATGGAACGTCAATGGAATTCGCGCCGTAGCAACGAAAGAAGCTCTAAAATGGATAGATGAAAGAGAGACAGACATTTTATGCCTTCAAGAAATCAAAGCGCTCCAAGAGCAAATACCGGAAGAATTGTTTGATAAAAAGTATGAAGAGACGTTTGTAAACTCCGCGCTCAAAAAAGGGTATAGCGGCACTATGACTTGGAGCGCTCTCGCTAGCGACTACAACTCTACCTGTGAGCACATAGACACCAAGAACGAGGGAAGAATCGTTGAGACGCATTATGGAGACATCGCCCTCTTTAACGTCTATTTTCCAAATGGTCAAAAAGACGATGAGAGACTTAACTATAAAATGAAATTTTATGACGACTTTTTGGCTTACTGTGAAAAATTAAGAGAAGATGGTAAAAGCATCGTTATTTGCGGAGACGTCAACACCGCGCATAAAGAGATTGACCTTAAAAACCCAAAAGCGAACGCTAAGACGTCGGGATTCTTGCCAATAGAAAGAGAATGGATAGATAAACTTCTTAACCATGGATACATAGACACTTTTAGATACGTAAATGGCGATGAAGCCGATAGATACAGCTGGTGGAGTTATCGTTCAAACGCGAGATTAAACAACGTCGGATGGAGAATAGACTACTTTTTCATAAGTGAAGACTTGGCTGAAAACTTAGAAGACGCTTTTATTCTCGATTACGTTACGGGATCGGACCATTGTCCGGTTGGCATCAGACTCTCCATTTAGCAATCTATGTCTAAATTTGCTTAAATTTTTAGAGACGATAAACGCATGCAAACAAATATAAAGAGTATCTCTTAATCAAATTTAACACATATATTAAACACAATCCGATATAATGGCTATCTTAATATAAAAAATCCATGCTAACGTCTGCTTTCTTGATTAAAAGCATGGATATGAAACACCTTATAATTACCATAAAGAGTTGTCTATGAAAAAATTGTTACTACTTCTTGTTTTACCGCTTATTGTCTTTGGACAGAGTTTTCTTATATCAAACATCCCGATTCCAAAAACATACATACAAAACTTAGATCCTTACGAGTGCGATGAGTACTGTCTTCAAGATTTTTTAGAAAACGATATGATTTTTTCTTTTTTAGCGCATGCGAATAAAAAACTGGAGAATTCAGAACAAGACGAAATTAGAGTCATGAATATCTCTATTTTAAATCTTGGGTCACAAGTCATCAGCGACAATCTAGTCAAGATTGCGATGCTCTTGCCATATAAAAAAATTGGTAAATACGCCGCTTCGACAACAAACGCCGCTTTTGCGTTTCTTATTACCAAAGCCCATCCCTTTGAACTCAAAAGCTACAAGATAGAGAGTGAAGACATGGGAGAGATTAAAAGAGTTTTGTTCAATATCAAAGCTGATGGTTTTTCCTATGTGATAGCGCCAGTGACGCAAATGGGCGCGCAAAGCATTATTGACGCACAGAGTGATTTAAACGTTTATTTGCCTACCATAAATAAAAAAGACGTTGTAACGGACTCTAGTTATTTGACTTTTGGCGCCATTGATTATCAAGAACAGTGCGATTTGCTCATTAAAGAAGCCATATCTCCTCTTGTCATATTTTCAGATAAATCATCTACGGGTGAAAAACTTGCGCTCATTCAAGAAGACGCTTTTAAATATATGGATATGAACCTTACTTCAAAGAAGAATAATGATGAAGAACAAGTGGAACAAAGAGTTTTAAATGAAGAAAATAAAGTTATCAAATATTATATATCGAGAAATACCACTAATTTAGAAAATTATCTCAAAGAAAATGAAAAAATATTTCAAGGCAGCTTTTTTATAAACACTCCAATCGTTAAGAGCGGAATGATAATGTCCCAACTCACTTTATACGACGCAAACGCCACAAACGTCTTATCCACTCAAATCAATTATGATCCGCTTTTACTCTCTATGACGCAGTATAATGACAGAAAAGAGATGGTCGTCGCAAATTCAATAACAGAGCATGACAATGTGCTTACGGAGACGAATTCACTCATCGGCAACGATATTTCATATGACTGGATTAATTACGCGACAACCGTAGGGATTGATTATTTTTTCAATAAACTAACAAATGAAGAGAGAGCGTATAACATTTCCTTAGAAGACAATCAGATGCAGTACAACACTGAACTACTTCAACCTTCAGTGTCAAGATTCATAAAATACACTCATATGGATAGAAGCGCGTTAAATATTGAAGAGACTCAAGATTAACCCCTTTACGTCTTCATCTATTTTTTGAGGATGTCCATCAAAAGCGATATAAGCTAGCGTAATTTCCAATTCAAACAACTTGGCGTCTTCTTTATAAACCGTTTGCTTTAGTATAAAAGACGCCGCTTTCATCTTAAGAAGTTCAGTTTTAACTCCAAGAACGTCTCCTAGTTTTGCGCTTTTATAATAATCGGCGATAATTTTTCTAGCGACAAAATGTCCATCTTCTAAAATGGGAGTAAGGCCTTTTTTAAAAAAAGCGTCGCTTCTCGCGCGTTCGCAAAAGTTTAGGTAGTTAGAGTGGTAAACAACTCCGCCAACATCCGTATCTTCGTAATAGACTCGTATCTGCATGCTAAACCCCTTTGTATAGGGCATTTGAAAGCCCTATAAAACAAAACATCACTAAAAACGGTACCAAAAATTTTGAAACTTAAAGCTATTTATTAGTTATATTTTTTGTATTGTACAGAAAAACTCTTAGAGAAGCGGCTTAAAAGCCTTTTGCAAATAGCGTATTAGGAGACCACGCAATTTCTACCATTGTTTTTCGCTTGATAAAGCGCTATATCTGCGCGCGCCAGCAATTCATCAAAAGTTTCACCGTTAAGGTTTAATTCCGAGACGCCAATACTAACGGTGATGGGTATCCCATTAGGCTTTAGCGCGGCGACGCCAAGTCTAATTAATTCAGCTTTTTTATTTGCCTCAACGCCAGTGCAGTGATCGATTACAATAACAAACTCTTCCCCGCCAATTCTCGCTACAACGTCTTCTAATCGGCTTCGTTCATTTAACAAGGCTGCAAATCTCTGCAAAACTTCGTCACCAAAAGGGTGCCCATAAGTGTCATTTATAGTTTTAAATAAATCAAGGTCTAACATAAGTAAACACATTGACTGCCGATACCGAATCGCTTCTGACAATTTATGACTAGCAATTTCTCGTAAATAACGTCGATTGTACAAGCCCGTTAATTGATCTCGCATGGCAAGACGCTCATATTGGTCACGCTGGCGTTTCAATAGAATGCTAACGACTAGGAGTATTATCGTTATCATCACTACAATTATAATTGCCGAAACTTTCCAAATAGAACTTTCGTATAGCTCATAGAATGTTTTTGGCTTATTGAGGAAAACTTTAGGATCGGGTATCTGATCGGGCGTTAGATTAAACTTTTTCATAACGTTATAATCAAAAATATTAACTAGGGGACTGCCTCTTACCGGTATGTTTTCAATCCCAACGCCCTGGAATATGCGCAATGTAATTTCAGCCGCTGCCTTTCCCTGATAATTTGGGCTAGTTATTTTACCGCCTACGACGCCTTGACCAACAACGTCCCACACGCAATAGGTTGGAAAACGGCTACTCTGGCTAACTAATTTAACGCTCTCTTCACTGGATAACGTTGTACCCGAT
>CALDOC010000070.1 GCA_937914675.1 uncultured Sulfurimonas sp. | reverse complement strand
CTTTGTCACGCTTTTGCTTGACTTCTTCCAATACTCCACTGGCGTCTCCCTCTAAAACTCTCAACATGGTGGAGTGCACCCAATCCCTAAGTTTTGGGCTTCCCTCTTGATAAAAAACATAACCCGCGTTGTATATATAATCTCGAACATGAATGATGTCAAGTATCCCGATATAGTTGTCTTTACCAAAAACCATGTCGGCGACGCTCCATAAACTTTTAGCTCCATCCATGACCATAAGAATTTTTGTTCCTTGCGACATCTTATCCGTATGGACTTTCATCTCCTTCATTACCTCTTTTTTGCTCTTTTGAAGACTCGCCATTTTTCTCATATCGCCTTTTTCAAAACTCTCAGCTTTCTCATACTCTTCACTATTGAATTTACCAAAGATTAGTGAATTCGCAAGTGAAGAAGCCAATCTTATTATTGGTTTAACAAGGTAGCTCACAGCGACGAGAGACTCTTTCTTTTTCTGTTTTTTCTCACCTTTTTCATTCTTTGCTTTTATTTTGGCGGACTCTTCTTTGGTCATGGGCACCCCTTTGCCATCACAACTCAGCACCACAAGCTCATCTTCTTTTACCGTCTTTGTTTCATAATCTTTATAGTAAGCGTCATACCCTCTAGCGCTATTTTTGTTAATCCTCTCTATTGAATCAACGGGAAGCGAGATGTGCAATATCTTTTCTATCAGCTTGGAAGCTTGCGCGTACGCTTCTGAATTACTCGCTAATACGGCTATTTCTTGGAGGGTGTACGAGTATTTGTCTTTTGAGAGATGGGCTGTAATATCTACTGGATATATATTATCAGAACCATCATAACCCTTTGATCTACCCTCTGGTTGAAAGCAGTACCTTTTTAGATGAAGAGCTCCAAATATTGTTAAATACGTTTTTGGATGTAGTCCATCGTCTCGTTCATACGTTTTCCCCTCTGATTCAATCTCTTTTATTTCTTTGAGTTCAGAGTTTTTTTTTGCATATAATCCTCTAGCGCTTTTTGACCTATACCTTGAAGATGTTGAAATACGGACAATTCCATCTCAGTCATTGTCGCATGTTTATATCGTTCATCTATCATTCTTTTTAGCTCTTCTACTTGTTTATCTATCTCTTGATGGATTTTACTTTCTGTGGGGTTACTATTTTTCATGGGTGCAACCTTTTGATAATTTCTGATTTTTTAATTATATAGAAATTATTGTTAAATTTTATTTATATATTTTACTGCGGGGGTTTCGGTTGCACTCAAATGAAAATGTAATATGGGCTAATGATATGCATACACTTCTAACGAGCATGAA
>CALDOC010000069.1 GCA_937914675.1 uncultured Sulfurimonas sp. | reverse complement strand
ATTTGTCGCAATACGTGCAACCGCTCTTGGAAAAATCAAGATAGGGAGTTTTGTCTTGAGCCATTTTAATAATCTCTACTTCACAAACAGTGGCGCACTTCGCTTCGCACTTGCTACACTCATTATGAAAAAGAGATTCGTCGTTATTGTATGGTGGTCGCGCTAATTTCTCCGGCTTCTCTTTCGTCGCGTTTTTAACGGATGAAGCTAGAGAACTAAAAAGTTCTCTTCTCTCCATTAGTGCTCTAAAGTTCCAGCTGCGGAATCTTTATTTGCAACGTCGTCTTTTGTAACAATAGAGTCCTTACCAACGGTATCTAAATTTTTATCCACTCTATCGCTCCAATGAGATCTAAAAGCGCCATCGTCGTTTAAATACACTGGTTGAAATCTATTTTCAGTAATTAACGCGGCGTCGGATTGAGGAGCGTGACACTGCACGCAGTTGAATCTACCCGCGTCGACTTCTTTCGTCACTTCGATATGCACTTGATTTTTCAAAACGTCAATTTCACTTGTAACCCTGCCATCAACAATTTTATGCGTAGGTCTCATGTTTAAGAAGTGGGATTTTGGAATAGGCGTCGCCCCCATTGATTCCGCGACTTCTGGAGTGTGACACTGCAGACATTGATTGTTTTCTCTTGTGATCTCAAGCATGCCGTCCGTATCATGTGGAATCATAGGCGGCGCGTCTTGAAACGCTCTTTGAATTCTTTGACTCTCACCAGGGGCGGTTGTATTATAAGTTGATGATTTGACGCCATCTTCTTTTTCATTATACAAACTGGCTTGTCTATACCCCAAATCTTTCTCTTGCGTTAGATGAAGACCTCCATACGCTTTTGTTTCCGCTTTTGGAACGACTTCTTGAGCTTTTGGAGCTGGAGTCTCACCACACCCAACAAAAAGAAGCGCCGCCGTAGCTAAACTAATTCCTATCTTGCTTATAATTTTCATATTATTCTCCTATTTTTTATTTTCTGCAAATTTTCTTATGGAAAATTCCAGCGCGTCGTCATCACAGACCTCAACGCATCTTGCGCAATTTGTACATTCGCCCGAGGTGACGCTGAGACTCTCTTTGCCGATCATGCCCAACACCTGAGGTTCAGGGCAAACAGTTTTACACTTCATGCATAGAGTGCAATTCTCTTCGTTATGAAGCACTCTTATCAAACTAAATCTACCGAGTAGAGAATAGAATCCACCAAGTGGACATACATGCCCACACCATCCATTCTTTAAAACAAAAAGGTCAAAAAGAAAGATGATGACTACCACACTCCAGCCAAAGCCCAAACCAAAAACCACGCCTCTATGAATCATAGAGATTGGAGATACGAATTCAAAAGCGCTAACGCCCATCACCGCTGAGACTACTAAACTCAGAGCCAAAACCCAGTATCGAATGTTTCTCGATGCTGGTTGCTTGACGCCTTGCATGCGATTAACGTCCAACTTTCTTCTCACAAAATTCGCCGCGTCCGTGACCATGTTGATAGGGCATACCCAAGAACAAAACGCGCGACCGCCAATAAGAAGGTAAAAGAGTGTTATAACCGCCACACCTATAAGTAAATCAATAGCCAAAGTGGCTCCAGATGCCAACATTTGCAGTGCCGCGTATGGGTCGCTCATGGGTATCATGTTAAAAAGCAAAGAGGAGCTAAGATTGCCTTTTAAAACACTCCAACCCCAAGCGTTCGCGCCGAAGTATAAAACCAAAATGCCAATTTGCGTAAATCTTCTTAAAATCAAATATCGATAGTTGTTCCATAATTTACTCATTAGTACAAATCTCCACTATCGTTTAAAGAGTCAATCGCGCTT
>CALDOC010000068.1 GCA_937914675.1 uncultured Sulfurimonas sp. | reverse complement strand
TTTCAATAGTCATAAAGCCCAAAGAGTACATAAAAGATTTAAAATTATCTTCATTACTTAGTTCAAAAGCGCTAAAGTTATCTTTTATTTTTGTCGTCGTTACTTTTTTGCCTAAAATAAGATTATTAAGCGTCTCAAAGTTGCCGTTTAGTTTTTTATTTGTATAAACTAGATATTTGAGTTTGCTATAATCTGTCCGTACGTTTACGTCTATCAAGTCTCTTGGTTCTTGATTGTGTCTAATTAAACTGTCAAAATAGTACAAAATCATATCGCTGTTATAGATGCTATGTTCCACGTCTTCATGAAATCTATATGAGTCATACCACTCATCACACCGCTCTATGATACGCTCTTTTTTGTCACCTAAACCATAGAACTCTATCATCTCTATAAGTTCATCTTTGGTAACCCCCACCATGTCATTAAATGTTCTGTTCAAAGATATATTTTTTCCAATATTACTACCACTTGTTACATCATAAAGAGCCAATGGCGAAACTCCCGTAAAAAACATCTTTTTGATAGCTCCCGTCGTTCCATACTTTAGCATTGTAAAAAACTCTTTATATATCGCGCTTTTAGAGGTGACTATATTTTTATACGCGTCCATATCACTTACCAAAAGTTTTGTTACAAAATTATCATATTCATCTATAAAAATATATATTGGTAGATTGTTTTTATTGCAATATAAGAATAGTTCTCTAAGATTATCTATGGGATTACCAAAATTTATATGAAAATTTATCTCATACTTGCTAATAAAATAGTTTATCGCGCCATTGATATTATTTCTAAAACTACTCTCATAATCAGTTATGTCTACAGCGGAAAAATCAAATTTCAAACTGTAAAAACTATTTTTCAAAGGCGTGGGATTATTAGAAACAAAAGTATTTTTAAATATCTCTTCAAACTCTTCTTGATAATAAATATCATAATAATACTCAAGCATGGAGAGCGTTAAACTCTTTCCAAATCTTCTAGGTCTTAGAAAAAACAAAAAACTAGCTTCGTCTTCTATCTTTTCTATAAACTTAGTCTTATCGATGTAGTAAAAATCTTCTATTTTCACTCTTTTGAAGTCGCTTAATCCGTAAGGGAGTTTTTTTTTCATATCTTTGCCTCGTATAATTTCTTTATAATTGTGTTAAGTTTACACCGCAATTAGGGCATCTTACGTTATATATAGCATCTGCGTAAAACCTATGATAACTTTTACGAGTAAATTTTATAAAAGTTTAGCGACTCTTTAAACTAGAAATCCTCTTTGTCAAAGTCATCCAACTCTTGTTGATATTTTTTCTCTTCAAG
>CALDOC010000067.1 GCA_937914675.1 uncultured Sulfurimonas sp. | reverse complement strand
TCAACGCCTCCACCTTTTATGACGTCGACTCTACAGCAAACCGCGTCAAGCAAACTCGGTTTTACGCCTCAAAAGACTATGATGGTGGCGCAAACCTTGTATGAGGGAGTAAGAACCCCTGATGGCACTTCTGGCGTCATAACATACATGAGAACGGATTCACTCAATCTCGCGGCGGAAGCCATTGACTCTGTTCGCGACGTCATCGAAAGCAAATATGGCAAAAAATATCTTCCATCGGAACCTAAAGTTTACACGAAAAAATCAAAAGGGGCGCAAGAAGCTCACGAGGCCATTCGTCCAACAATGCTTCAGTTTACTCCAGAAGTGGCGCAAAGTTTTTTAAAAGCCGATGAGATCAAACTTTACCGTCTGATTTATGAGCGCTTTATGGCTTGTCAAATGGAAGACGCGAGGTTTGAGCAACAAAGCATCATCTTTACGGGCAATGAAAACGAATACCGAGCAAGTGGGCGCAAACTTATTTTTGACGGTTTTTACGCCGTTACGGGTACGGAAGACAAAGACAAACTTCTCCCTACTTTAAAAGAGGGAGACAAAGCGGAGCTTCAAAGCGTCAAGCCTGAGCAACATTTTACAGAGCCGCCGCCACGTTACTCTGAAGCCAGTTTGATTAAAAAACTCGAGAGCGAGGGAGTTGGTCGTCCATCCACCTACGCTCCAACCGTCGCCACTTTAAGTTCTCGCACGTACGTCACGATCGAAAAAAAGCAAATCATTCCTACGGAGATAGCTTTTACCGTCACTGAACTCTTAGAGAAGCACTTCGCGAACATCGTTGACATCTCTTTTACCGCAAACATGGAAGAAAAACTTGATGAAGTTTCAGAGGGTCAAGTCGATTGGCAAAAACTTTTAAGCGACTTTTACTTTCCGTTTATGCAACAAGTTGAAGACGGTAAAACAAATATCATCTCTTTAAAACTTGCAAAACCGCTTGGGAGAACTTGTCCAAAATGTGGAGAGCATGAACTACTGCTAAGAAGCGGTCGTTTTGGAAATTTCATCGCATGTAGCGGTTTCCCTGTTTGCAAATACACTGAACAGTCCGATGAAGAGGGAAACCCCACAGCTAAAAAAGCAGAAGAGATAGGCGAAGAAAAATGCGA
>CALDOC010000066.1 GCA_937914675.1 uncultured Sulfurimonas sp. | reverse complement strand
ACTTCAGGAACAAACGTAGACACGACGTCCATTGCGACAAATACGATTCAAGTTGTAAGGGGACCGATTTTAGGCGCCATCGTTAGAGATAACAATGGCGCGGGAAGAGTTGCAAAAAGTGATGGAAATGGTAATTATACGTTTGCTGGAGCCATTACGTATCCCGTAGTCGCCATGGGTGGAGTTATTGACATAGATAGAAATGGAGTTGTAAGTCCAGGCGACGTTAGAAATGACTTAAACCTTACGACAAACAGTGGCAACGTCATAACAATGGTTACGACGTACGCGTCAAAGCCAGAAACGCAAACAATATTAAATGAGTTAGCTGCAAGTTTAGGTATATCCGTAACTGATTTAACAACAAAAACGCCTCTGAATTCCACAGCGGTAGAGGCTATGTCAAACGTTTTATATAAATACGCGCAGGACAACAACGTCACAGCCTCTTCCGTCGCTAGTATAAAAACAGAGATAGCAAATGAACATGCAAGGTATGTATCAGAGGGATCTTCTCATGCCTCGGCAACGGAAGAAAAAACGTTAATGAGCGCTTTAGCCTCATATAATAAAGTGTATGAACTTAAAGACGCGGATATAGCCAGTGAGGTTCAAAAATTAAATGATGATTATACAACGCAATACGCCACTGCCCAAAATGAGTATGAAAGAGAAAATGGCGATAGCGAGTACGGAGAAAATTCAGGAACTTCATCACATAATCAAGGCGCAAATTGCGCTTCTTGTCATGGTTCGTCTTCTGCGACCCCTACAAGATCTTTTGACAGTCGCGAGAGCGAAGGCAATGAAGGCAATGAAGGTGGATCGGGTGGAGAAGGTGGAGAACACCAATTTACGTCAGGCGCGACAATCTTTACAAAATTAAACGCCGTGAACGGGGATAGCGCGAAATACGCTAACAACTATAAAATAAGATTAGTCTCAGAAGCGGGAACGGTTATAAATTATAATATCGGAAGAGGAACGGCGAACGTCTATAGTTCATTTAGCACAAATATTTTGAACAATTTTACCGCTGAGGTTTTAAACGCGAAAGGGGTTGTGGTAAATAAATCCGCTACAAATAGTCATAATATTTCAAGACTCGATTGTAATAGTTGTCATACTGCTTCGGGGGCAGGTCCAATTGCGTCACCAGGTAGAATAGTTTCGTTTGATTACTCTGGAAGTTTAACAACGGTGGCAAGCGCTGTTATGGGAGGCTCGACGTCAGCACTACCGACGACGCCAACGCAAGCTCCGGTTGTAACGACGCCGACGCAAGCGCCGGTTGTAACGACGCCAACGGTTGTCGCCAAATCTTTCGCGACTGACGTTATGCCAATACTAAATAATTGCGTCGCATGTCACTCCACGAATTCAGGTAGAATTTTCCAAGTCTCAACGGCTTCTTCGACCTACGCGAACGTTACCTCAGGTTTAGTCGATTCGGCTACTCCAGACAACTCTACGTTATTGCAAAAAGGGAGTAACCAGTTGTCTCATGGTGGTGGCAACGCCATAGGAAGCTCTACAAATTACGCGACTATAAGAGATTGGATCGCGCAAGGCGCAAATAATAACTAGGAGAATTTTATGAAAAAAAGTTTACTTTTTTTATTAACTGCGGTCATGATAACGTTCATGACCGGCTGTGAAGATGGAGAAGAAGGCGTTGTCTCTACGACCGCGCCAGTAGTGCAGGGTTGGCACAATCCCGGTCGTGATTGTTTGGCTTGTCACAACGTAGACTTGCAGAGTGAAAGAAACTTGCTGATGGGCGGTACGCTCTATAAAGAGTCAAACGTGACAAATCAAGACGATATAAATAATGTTTGTGGTGGTGATTTAACCATTAATCTTTTGGATTACACGGCTACCCCAGCCTTACAATATTCATCGGCCGATTATATAGATTCTAACTCGAAAGGCTATAAAGGCAAAGGCAATATATTTATATTAAAAAGATTATTGAGTTCAAGTTATGGAAACTTTTATGTGCAAATAACGGATAAAAATGGCGCTGTTTTGGCGGTATCAGGGCAGACGCATAGTTTTTCAGCTCAAGAGTATGACATTAACAATCCTCAAGATTTGAACAATAGAGTCTCATGCAACGCGTGTCATGTGAAAGATGGTTATACTTTGCCATTGTACGTAAATAACGCCATGAATAAAAACTTATGTGAATAGGATAGAAAAATGAAGAAAATATTAATAACGCTACTGGTGTGGGCGAATTTGTTTGGCGCAGGTCAAGTTGGCGACAAGGCTGTAGGTTTTGATCTTCCAAATTTATATAATTTGGATAAAAAAATATCACTCAACGAGTACAAGGGCAAAGTGGTTTTGGTAAATCTATGGGCTAGCTGGTGCGGTGGCTGCCAAGAAGAGATGCCAATTTTTGTCGAACTTCAAAAAGAGTTTAAAGGGAGCGATTTTCACATACTTTTGTCTACGATAGACAAAGAGCCTAAAAACGCGGTAGCTTTTTTGCAAAGCGTAGATAGAGAAAGAGTGTTGAAATCCGTATACGATAGTGAAAAAATTCTTCCAAAAGCGTACAGATGCATAGGAATGCCCTCGTCGTATCTAGTAGACAAAAGTGGAACGATTGTTGAAGTTTACGTTGGAAGCATTGACGAAAAGCATGTAGGTAAACTAAAAGCAAAGATAAAATCTTTACTTGGAGAGTAGTCATGGTTAAATATATACTCATAGGAAGTTTGCTCTTTTTAACGGCATGCTCTGATAAGTTGGTCAGAGTCATGCCTTATGAAAAAGAGTATTTCGCGCAAGATAAAATGAGTCTCTCGCCCATAGCGGAGAGAGCCGAACAAGAGGGTCACGTATATTTGATTCGTGAAGCCAGCGCTGGCGGAGAGAGCGCTTTTCAAGGAGGATGCGGATGCAGATAAAACAATTTATGCTTTTTGTCCTTTCTTTGGCTCTTTTGGAGGTAACTTCTTTAGCGTCAGATTTAAAAGACAAAATGTCATTCGGAATCAACACTTATAACGATAACGCCGACGTGCAAGTATACTCGCCAACTTTCGCGCTTTATAAAAAGCTAAGTTCGCAGTGGTTGCTCGGAGTAAAAATGAGAATAGACGCGGTAACCGCCGCCAGCATAAAAAATGGAAGCAACGCGACTCACGTTGACGCGGTAACGGCGGCCTCTGCGAAAGAGAGCGTGGCTGACGACGTAAGATACGCGCCAACGGCCATGCTTACTTATGACGACGGTGACAACTTGGTCACTTTTGGGTCTTATTATTCAACTGAAAACGATTATACGGGAGTGGCGGCTTTCGCGAGCTACGTCAGACAGTTAAATCAGCAAAACACGGCTTTGGGCGTAAGCGCTTCACAATCGTTCGACAAGTGGAGTCCGGTCTTTAAAAGAGCGTTGCCAAAAGACAATAGAAATGAGACGAAGATAGATTTTTCAGCAAACCAGTTGATCACTCCAGAATTTTCCATGTCGGCGGTCTATTCATATATGTATAGCGAAGGTTTTTTATCGTCGCCTTATCATTTCATCCTTCAGGATTCTCTCGCGAAGTTTGAGAACTATCCAGACAAAAGAACGGGGCACGCGTTCGCGCTAAAAGGCGTATATCTTTTGGACAAAGACGACAGCGTGAACTTCTCATATAGGTACTATATGGATGATTGGGACATTAAGTCGCATACGAGTAGCGTTGAGTTTATGCGTGATTTTACGCATGACTTTACAAGTGGCTTGAGATTAAGGTATTATACGCAGACGGGCTCCAACTTTGTTAAGCCGGTGGGAACGTATGGGGTGAGCGACCAATACTTCGCGGTCGACTACAGGATGAGCGCTTTTGACTCATACACCATAGGCGTGCCATTTATATATAGAATGAAAGGTGGAGACAAATTGACGGCGAGTATCGATTACTACAAAACAAGCTCTAACGAGTACCTGAAAAATTGGTACGACGTCGGCTCTCTTCAATCAGTGTTTACGACTTTAACGTACGAGTTTGCCTACTAATGTCATTTTTTGAAAATGGAATTAGAACAGCCGTTATGAGTACGGAACTTGTCATAGAAGCGAACGTTTCCAAAAAAGTTCTTTTTGAGTGTTTGGCTCTGGCCAAAGAGTTTGAATCTAAATACTCAGCTTATAAAAGTAGTTCGCTTTTAAGTTCCATAAACGCGGCTGCTGGAAAGCATGCCGTGTCATGTACAAAAGAAGAACTTGAAATATTCGAAAAAGCCTTAGAAATAGCAAAGCTTTCAGATGGGCTTTTTGACCCAACGATAGGAGCTTTGACTCAAGGCTTATATGGTTTTGGAACAAATCGAGAAAGATTGCCATCGAACGCGGAACTAGCCTATACCAAGGCTTTGGTAAACTATAAACTTGTTAAAATATCCGATGAGGAAATCTACCTTCCAAAAAGAGGCATGCGTTTTGATCTTGGCGGCATTGGAAAAGGTTACGTAGCGGATAAGATCATTGAGTATCTACAAAACGTCGGCGCCACAAAAGGCTTGGTTTCCGTTGGTGGTGAAATCTGTTCTTTTGGCAGAGAGCACACGATAGCCATTAAAAATCCATTTTCAAATGGGCATATAGCGATAATCCACAGTTCAAAAGAGTTAATTTCCATATCCACTAGTGGAGATTACGAGAGATATATAGGTTCAAAAGAGCATCACCACATACTAGACAATAAAACCGCGACCCAAAACCATTATTACAGTAGCGTCACAATTTTAAAAAATGGTTTGGAAGCTACAAAACTTGACGGCGTCGCGACGATTGTTTTTAACAGCAAACCCGAAGAGTTAAACAAAATAGCTAAAAATTTTGAAATCGCCATCATAGCCATAACTCCAAACAAAGATATATGTTTTGAGAATTTTATGAATTTAAATATAAAAAATTTAGAGATGTTTCCCTTTACAGATGAGTAAATAAAAAAAATCTTGTACAATTGGTAAAATTACTTATGATATAATATCGCAAAATCGACTGTAGGGTTTATGATGAAATTGATATTTATGCTGACGTTCGCGCTATTTTTCAACGCTTGTGATTTACTAGAAACGCAAGAGGCCAAAGAGAAGAGGGTTGAACTTGAAAAAGTCGCTTTTGAAAAAAAAGTGCGAGAGACTAAGGAAGTTCAGCTTCAAACGTTGTCCGCGCAGACGCAAAAAGAACTCGCCATATTGGAATCCAAAAAAGAACTTGCCAAGATAGAGAAAGAGACTCAGATAGAAAAGATACGCATGGAGTCTGAACTGGAAAAACAGAGAATCGCGTTAGAACAAGAGAAACTCAAAGCGCTGTTTGAACAGGGCATGAAACAAAAAGAACAGATAGACAACATGGAGCTCAAGCGCTATTTCGTCGTCATTTTTGGAATGTTTATTTTACTGAGTCTATTCTTCATATTTTACTACTTCAAAAAACGTCGTGAAGACAAGCTCCTCGCTTATAATGACAACTTGCAAAAGTATTTTTATCACAAAGAGAATGAAGCGCGAGTCAAGATAGCGGACAAGATTCTCGACACTTTGGCGTCTGGCGCATTGGACAAAACGCAAGAAAATCAACTCATAAGCGCGTTTAGCGGCGAAGCGCGAGGCAAGTACCAAAAGCAGATAGCGTCAAAAGAGAGTGAAATTGAAGACGCGGAGCTCATATAAACTCCAAATTTTCAAAGTATTATGAGTATTTCATGGATTATTGTGAATCTAGCGTTAAGTTAAGTCTTAATTTTAAATACTTCAGTTACAATGAGTCCAATGAAAGATGATTCGAATTTCATCTTTGGCATGTTTTATATTGATGACAAACCGTTACCAGTACATTTTTACCAATAGATAGTTTCACAATTAGATTTTCAACACAAACAAAAGGTATTACAATGGCATCATTAGTAAACGGAACAGTTAAATGGTTTAACAGCGACAAGGGTTTTGGATTTATAGAGCAAGAAAATGGGGGAAAAGACGTATTTGTACATTTCCGTCAAATTAACAACAGCGGTCACGGTCGCGTTTCTTTAGAGGAAGGTCAAAGAGTTACTTTCGAAGTTGGTGAAGGCGAAAAAGGCCCTCAAGCGGAAAACGTTACTCCTCTTTAGTCTATTCCCTATGTAAGCGGATTCTTCCGCTTACTCTTATCTTCAACAAACTTCTCGTCTAAATCCGATTTTTAAAGTAAACGCCCAAAGAGCGTTTTAAGTTCTATAGGTATTTAACTCATTTTGCAGTTGTTTGGCGCTACTGAGTAAAGTGTCGATTATATTGGCAATCTCATCAACATGAACGTTACTATTAATTGTTAGCGATTCCACTCCTTCAATCATAGAGACTAATTTATCAAGTTTTATTATATTCGTATTTAAGCCTCCAGACGAGTTTTCTGAAAGTTTTGCCGTCTCATTCATTAAAGTAACCGTATGTTCAACTATGTTGTGTAATTCACGAGACGAGGCGCTTAAATTAGTGATGTTATCGGCGTTATGATTCATGCTATCGCTTGTTTCATTTATGGACTGCACGACGACGTTTACGCTTACATGTATCTCAGTCAATGATTTTTGCGTTCGTTCCGCGAGTTTTCTCACTTCATCCGCAACTACGGCAAAACCACGTCCATGCTCACCGGCGCGAGCGGCTTCAATGGCGGCGTTTAAGGCTAAAAGATTCGTTTGATCGGCTATGTCGGATATGACGGTTAAAACGTTTTTAATATCTTCAGCTGAATGAGTCAGCTCATTTAGTCTTATTGACATGGAGTGTTCATTGTCCGCGCTATTTTCAACGTCAATATTAAATTTACTGATTTTTTTACCCATCTCATGGAGATTTTTGTTCGCTTCGGTAATTTTTTCTTTGGCGGATAGCGTTTCATGATTTGTTTTATGGAGTTGCTCTTTCATCAAAATGCTCTCTTGAGTGATTTCAACTATGGTTGTTTGCTGTTTATCCGAACTGCTCTTTAAAGAGTTGCTTGAATTATGAATGTTTTTTGCGATTTGCGCAGTTTGCTCTGAAGACTCTTTTGCGGAATTTAAAGTATTTCTAAGCGCGTTGATAAAGTTGAAAAATATTGCTTCTTGAACGGTTTCTTTTTTTATATCTATGGTAAAATCATTATTTTTAGTAATATTGCTTACTCCTTCGACTATGCCCATAGAATTAAGGTACTGGTTTGTTATCATGTAAACGATGTATATAAGTACGGCGGCTTCAACTATGACAAAAGCCGCATGTAAAAAAGCTATGTCCCAACCACATGCGTAGTTGAAAACAATAATTTGCGAATCGCCTATTGAAACGCCATTGAGTTGCAGATAAGTAAACAAAAGATGATGCGCCGCTATGGTCAAAGTAGCAGCTATGATTGGCATAACGTCTTTGTACAAAGACATAAAGGCGAGTACGGCAAAGATGTGAAAGTGCATCTCGATGCGACCCAAGTGTTGTTGAATCATAATGATTGGAAAGCCCATTATCAGTATAGCGATGAGAATACGAGAAGTTGAAGTGCCTTGAAACATTACGTACGCCAAGTACGCCAAGCCCGTGATGACGCCACCGCCTACAATGCCAAGCGCGTACGTTCCATACGTGAGCGACGTTATAAAAGATACTATAATCCAATTCGCTAGAAAAATGTACATAAACGCCTTGTCGGCGCTTTTTGTTTCATCATGAAGATTGTCTTTTATGATTGTCGATAAACCATCATAATTGCCAAAGAGTGTCGCTACGTTCATTTTAATTCCTTTGTTATGTCTTGCCCAATCGACGCTGGGTCAAATGGGCGAGTAATGTATATTGCGTTGAGTTCAAAAACTTGCTTTTGAGTCTGTTTTATCAGATACAGATAACCTGTATGAGAGATTTCCCCATTTCCCGTTAAAGAATCACTGCTATAAGCTCTTAAGTCCGCCATTAGTTTTGCCGTCGCAATGGCGTCTAAATCCAAACCAACAAAGCTATCGTTAAAATGGCTCGCAAACTCTTTTGCCATGTTCGTATCTTTGGCGATGTCTATAAAGTAGACGCTTACTCTCTCTTTTTGCGCATCTAAAAGGTTATCATAAACAGATGATATTTCTTTGAGAGAAGGCTCACAGATAGTGCTACAACCTACGTAGCCGAAGTATAACAATATAATTTTTTCATTATCCTTTATCTTAAAAGGTAAATTAACTTTTTCGTTCATGGCGACTTTTCCTTGCTTGTTTCCACTTAGTCCAGCTAAAGGAAAACCTAAAGAAAACACAACTATGATAGATGCAAATATCAACGCAAATTTGCTCTTGTTTACTTTTTTTCTCATCTTTCTTATCTACTCTATGTCTAAGGCGCTCAAGCGCTTTCGTAAAAGTATAGCTAAATCCTGCGCATATATACGTCTTTTAGCGGTTGTGGTTATTATAAGATTTAATAAAAGATTAGTCGCAAAAAATTGAAATGAGCAATAAATTCTGAGCTTACTCCTAAATTTTAAAGCTCAGACATAAATATTTTAAATAAAAGTAGGGTAAACTTAGGGGGTGAATACAGATAAAACTAATAGGAAAATAGAATGGATAATTTATACAATATTGAAAAAGCGAAAAAATGTCAAAATGATTTAGACTTAAGAGTTTACACTTCAAATCTGTTAGGTCAAAATAGCGAGTTGGTTTTACATGGAGGTGGAAACACTTCGGTAAAAACAGTAGTGGACGGTGAGGAGATACTTCTCGTAAAGGGCAGCGGTTGGGATTTGGTGAGCATAAAAGCGGAGGGTTTCGCTCCGGTGAAGTTAAAGCCGCTTTTGGAAATGGCGAAGTTGCCAGACTTGAACGACGTGGAGATGGTTCATCAACAAAAGATGGCCATGACCGACAAAGAGGCTCCGACGCCATCGGTTGAAGCGATACTTCATGCTCTAATTCCTTATAAATTTGTGGATCATACTCATGCGGACGCGATCGTAACCATCTCAAATTCCGAGACGGGAATCGAAAATATCGCCAAACTCTTTCCAACTTTTCTCATCATCGAGTACGTGATGCCCGGATTTCTTTTGGCTCATGAGATTTATAAAAGAACAAAAGATTTGGACTGGTCGTTGATTGATGGAATTATCCTTCACAATCATGGCGTCTTCACTTTTGACGACGACGCGAAAAACTCGTATGAGAAAATGATAAACGCGGTGACGTTGGCTGAACGTTTTTTAGACGAAAACGCCGTTATTAAGATAGAACATAAGTATTTGCATAGCGAGTGCAACATAGCCAAGATCATTAAAGTTATTTCCGAGGCAAAAGGGTATGACGTATCCATAAACATAAACCAAACTCCATTGGCGGCTTTTTACGCTTCACAAGAGAATTTAAAAGCGTTCGCGTCTCGCGGCGTTTTGACTCCTGAGCATATTATAAGAACCAAAAGAGTTCCCTTAATCATGGAAGACACCAATTTAGAAGACGCCCTTGCCGACTATATGAAAGCTTATAGAAAGTATTTTGAAGAGTTCGCCGTCAATAAAGTCGCCCTCAACGCAACGCCAAACTACATGATAATCAAAAATCTCGCCGTCATATCTTTTGGGAAAACACGAGAAGAAGCGGCTATCGTCAATGACATAGTCCAGCACACCATGTTGGCGGTTTTGAGAGCCGATAAGCTTGGAGGATACAAAAGCATAAGTTTAAAAGAGAGTTTTGACATGGAGTACTGGGAACTAGAACAAGCGAAGTTGAAGAAGTAAACATGTCGTATTTGATGGCGATTGACGCTGGAACGGGAAGCGTGAGAGCCGTGATTTTCGATGTGAAAGGCAAGCAGATCGCAGTCGCTCAGAGCGAATGGACGCACCTCGAAGAGGAGGGCGTCGCGAATAGCATGAGTTTTGATTTTGAAAACAATTGGAATCTAGTCTCGCAGTGCGTCAGAAACGTCATCGTAAGCGCAGGCGTAAACACGGACGACATTTTGGCCCTCAGCGCCACGAGCATGAGAGAGGGAATAGTTCTTTACGACGAAGAAGGAAAAGAACTATGGGCTGTCGCGAACGTGGACGCGAGAGCTTCAAACGAAGTCAAATATCTAAAAGAAAACTTTGTGGGAATCGAGGAGGAGTTTTACTCCTTGAGCGGTCAAACCTTCGCGCTTGGAGCGTTGCCGCGTCTCTTGTGGGTCAAAAACAATAGACCGGAAATTTATGAAAGAGTCGCAAAGATTTCCATGATAGGGGATTGGATTTTAGCTCGTTTGAGCGGAGTAATCGCGACCGACCCGAGTAATGGCGGAACAACGGGAATATTTTCTTTAGAAAAACGAGACTGGGTTGGCGAGATGGCGACCAAAATCGGACTCAAAGACGACATCTTTCCCAAAGTCTTGGAAGTTGGAACCCTCATGGGAACCGTGAGCGAAGAATCGTCAAGCGCGACGGGCTTGTCCACGAAAACCAAAGTTGTCATGGGTGGCGGAGACGTTCAGCTTGGAAGCGCCGGACTTGGCGTGGTTGAAGTCGGACAGGTAGCGGTTTTGGGTGGCTCTTTTTGGCAACAAGTCGTAAACATGCCAAGTAAAACGCGACCGCCCAAAGACATGGGAATCAGAGTGAACCCTCACGTCATAGAGGGACTCTCTCAGGCCGAGGGGATAACTTTTTTTAGCGGACTCGTCATGAGATGGTTTCGTGACGCTTTTTGCGACATGGAAAAACTAGAAGCCGCCAAACGAGGGATAGACGTCTATGCGGTTTTGGAAGAAAAAGCCAAAGAGGTTCCCGTCGGTTCTTATGGAATCCTACCGATATTTTCAGACTCGATGAAATACGCCAAATGGTACCATGCGGCGCCAAGCTTCTTAAACCTAAGCTTAAACGCCGCCGAGTGC